>NZ_BAZI01000363.1 GCF_001310775.1 Stenotrophomonas pictorum JCM 9942 | reverse complement strand
CGAAGCCGAAGCCGAAGCCGAAGCCGAAGCCGAAGCCGAAGCCGAAGCCGAAGCCGAAGCCGAAGCGCCGGTTGTTCTGGCACCGCTCACCGCGCCGCTGGAAGAGGCTGTATCGCCAAGGACCAGCAGTGCGCCGGCTTCTATCGATGCCGGTCCGCTGGACTTCAATGATCTGGATCGCGAACTGGTCGATATCTTCGTCGAGGAAGGCAAGGATCTGCTTGACCACTGCGATGGCCTGATCAGCGCGCTGCGTGCCTCGCCCGAGGACCGGGAACTGTTGGCGGGATTGCAGCGCGACCTGCACACCCTCAAGGGCGGCGCGCGGATGGCCGGTATCAACGCCATCGGTGATCTGGGCCATGGCATCGAGTCGCTGCTGGAAGCGGTCGCGGCCAACCGTACCGAGATCACCCGTGGCGACGTGCAGCTGCTGGAACGTGGCTTCGACCGTCTACACCAGTTGTTGATCCGCACCGGCGAACACCGTGCGGTGCAGATGCCGTTTGATCTGATCCAGGCCTTCGATGCGCGTACCCAGGGCCGTGCGGACGCTCCGGCTGCGTGGGTGGGCGAGCCAGTGCCGGCCAGCGATGGCCCGGCATCCGTGCAGGACGAGGTTGTCTCGCAGGTGGTGCCCGCGCTGGAGGAGCCGCTGGAGCCGCAGCCGGTGGCCGATACCGGCATCGCCGCCGAGCCGCTGTCCGCGCCGCTGTTCGAACAGCAGGTTGCCGAAGAGGAGGGCGCTTCGCGTGGCCAGGAACAGGTGCGTGTCCGCGCCGATCTGCTGGACCGCCTGGTCAACCACGCGGGCGAAGTGGCGATCTACCGCTCGCGTCTGGAACAGCAGCTGGGCGCATTCCGCGGGGCCATGGCCGAGCTCGATCGCACCAACGCCCGTCTGCGCGATCAGTTGCGCCGTCTGGATCTGGAAACCGAAGCGCAGATCGTGGCGCGTTACCGTCGTGAGCAGGAGCAGGCCGATCACACGTTCGACCCGCTCGAGCTGGATCGTTTCTCGACGCTGCAGCAGCTCAGCCGCGCGCTGAACGAATCGGCCGCCGACTTGGGCGGCCTGCAGGGCGTGCTGGACGATCTGTCACGCAATTACGATTCGCTGCTGCAACAGCAGTCGCGTGTCAGTTCCGAGCTGCAGGATGGCCTGATGCGTGCGCGCATGGTGCCGTTCGATGGTCTGGTGCCGCGCCTGCGCCGCGTGGTGCGTCAGGCGGCGCAGGATATCGGCAAGCAGGTGCATCTGAGCCTGGACGGTACCCACGGCGAGCTGGATCGCAACGTGCTCGATCGCATGGTCGCGCCGCTGGAGCACATGCTGCGCAACTCGGTGGCCCATGGGCTGGAATCGCCGGAGCAGCGTGTGGCCGCCGGCAAGCCGGAAGAGGGCCAGATCACCTTGCGCCTGCGTCGCGAAGGCTCGGAAATCGTGCTGGAAGTGGCCGATGATGGCGCCGGTCTGGATCGGGAGGCCATTCGCCGCCGCGCCGAGCAGCGTGGTCTGCTGGTCGCCGGCGAACATATTGACGATGGGCAGCTAGACGGGCTGATCTTCGCCTCGGGCTTCAGTACCAGCGAGCAGGTCAGCCAGCTGGCCGGCCGTGGCGTCGGTATGGATGTGGTACGCAATGAAGTCCGCCAGCTCGGTGGCTCGGTGGACATCCGTTCGGTGCGTGGTCAGGGCGTGACGTTCACGCTGCGCCTGCCGCAGACGCTTGCCGTCACCCAGGCCGTGTTCGTGCGTATCGGCGAAACCACCTTCGCGGTGCCGGTTGCCTCGGTCAGCGGTATTGGCCGGATTTCGCGCGAGCGCTTCGAGTCCGGTGAGAGCCGTTACCACTACAACGGTGAGGACTTCACGCTCTACGACCTGGGTACGCTGGTCGGACAGGCCGCGGCCAAGGCCGAAGGGCAGCCACAGATTCCGCTGCTGCTGGTGCGCGCCGGTGATCTGCGTGCGGCCGTGGCGATCGACCAGGTGCTCGGCAACCGCGAAATCGTCGTCAAGCCGGTTGGCCTGCAGATCGCATCGGTGCCGGGTATCTACGGCGCGACGATCACCGGCGAAGGCAACGTGGTGGTGATCCTGGACGTCGCACCGCTAGTGCGTCGCTATATCACCCAGCCGCAGGCCGTGGTGCAGGTGGTCGCAACCCAGGGCCAGCGTCATGTGCCGCTGGTGATGGTGGTCGACGATTCGCTGACCATGCGCAAGGTCACCAGCCGTGTGCTGGAACGCAACAACTTCGACGTGGTTGCCGCGCGCGATGGTGTCGAGGCGCTGGAGCTGCTGGAAGAGCGCGTGCCGGACCTGATGCTGCTGGATATCGAAATGCCGCGTATGGATGGCTACGAACTGGCGACCGCGATGCGTGCCGACGAGCGCTACAAGAGTGTGCCGATTGTGATGATCACCTCGCGCAGTGGTGACAAGCACCGTCAGCGTGCGTTCGAGATCGGCGTGCAGCGCTATCTCGGCAAGCCTTACCAGGAGCTGGATCTGATGCGCAATGTCTATGACCTGCTGGGGATTGCCCGTGTTCGCGAGTGACAACAACGGCGCTCGGCCGGTGGCTCTGCTGGCCCGCGAGGGCGCGGCCCGTGACCGCCTGCG
>NZ_BAZI01000362.1 GCF_001310775.1 Stenotrophomonas pictorum JCM 9942 | reverse complement strand
GACGGGCTTCCATCGTCCCCTCGCTCCGCTCGGCTGACGCCTCCGGCCCGGCTTCCAGCTTCGGGCCTGCGCGCTTCGCTTGCCGTGCGGTCGGCGTGTGGGATGGCCGTTGCCTTGTCCAGCCGTCTCCCCTGACCTCATCACCTTCACCGCGACTGTAGCCCGCGCCCGTGTGCCGTCAAGGCGCGCAGGGCCGTGTCCTCGCTGCGCTGCGGGCCGCACCAACCCTGCGCTTGCCTCCTTGACGGCACCCGTTCGCGCGCTCCTGACCGTCGCGGGCGATGAACTCAGGAAAGACGGTGGCAACAGGGCCAACCGGGTTCCTCGTGCCGACCGCACCGAACAGCCGAAAGGCTGGGCTTCCGAATCTAGGAATCCGGTGTGCGGTGAACAGCAACCCCTTTTTTCTTTGTCAGGAGAAATGCCATGCAACTCGCATCCCGCTTCGCTTCCCGTTCACCGGTGCTGCGTTCGGAACGTCCCTTGTCCGACGACCAAATCCGGGCCGTGGCCCCGTCCATCTTTGCGGAGGCACCGCACGAAAGCCGCTCCGAGCGGTACAGCTACATCCCCACCGCGACCGTACTGCAAGAACTGCGCGGGGAAGGCTTCGAGCCTTTCATGGTGACGCAAACCCGCGTGCGCCACGACGACCGTCGCGACTACACCAAGCACATGATCCGGCTGCGCCACGCCAGCCAGATCAACGGCCGCGAGGCCAACGAAATCATCCTGCTGAACTCCCATGACGGCACCAGCAGCTATCAGATGCTGGCCGGAATGTTTCGTTTCGTCTGCAGCAATGGCCTTGTCTGCGGCGACACCGTGGCGGACGTGCGCGTGCCCCACAAGGGCGACGTAGCCGGGCACGTCATCGAAGGCGCTTACGAAGTCCTGCACGGTTTCGACCGGGCGCAGGAATCCCGCGATGCCATGCGCGCCATCACGCTCGACGCCGGGGAATCGGAAGTGTTCGCCCGCGCTGCGCTGGCGTTGAAGTACGACGAGGACAGGCCCGCGCCCATCACGGAATCGCAAATCCTGATGCCGCGCCGCCATGACGACGACCGCCGCGACCTGTGGAGCGTGTTCAACCGCACGCAGGAGAACTTGACCAAAGGCGGCCTGTCCGCCCGCGCCGCGAATGGCCGCCGCCAGACCACCCGGCCCGTGCAGGGCATTGACCAAAGCGTGCGCCTGAACCGCGCCCTGTGGCTGCTGGCCGATGGCCTGCGCCAGTTGAAAGCCTGAATCCCCACGCGGCAGGGGCAGGCAGCAGCCCTTGCCGCTTTTCTCGCTGCTGCATCCCAACCGCTAGGAGAAATCACCATGAACGCCATACTCAAAACCGAAGCCGTCGCCATCGAAGCCGCCGCACCGCTGGAAGTGGCCGACCCGACCAAGAACCTGATCTTGGTTCCCCTCTCGCAGTTGCTGCCGCGCCGCTCCAAGCGCAACGTCCGCACGACCCCGCGCCAGTCCATCCCCGAACTGGCCGCGAGCATTGCCCGCATCGGCTTGCTGCAAAACCTGATCGTCATCCTCGCCGCCGATGGCGAGCAATACGAAGTCGTCGCAGGCGACCGCCGCCTGACCGCCTTGAAGCTGCTGGCAAAGAAGAAGCGCATCCCCGCCGACTACGAAGTGCCGTGCCTGCTGGTGCCCGATGCTTCGGCCCGTACCGTCAGCCTCGCGGAGAACGTGCAGCGCGAGAACATGCACCCCGCCGACCAGTTCGCGGCCTTCGCCGCGCTGGTCAAGGAAGGCCGACCCATCGAGGACATTGCCGCCGACTTCGGCGTGTCCCCGCTGGTGGTGCAGCGCCGCTTGAAGCTGGCGAACGTCTCGCCGCGCCTGATGGCCGACTACCGGGCCGGTGGCGTGACGCTGGAACAGTTGATGGCCTTGACCATCACCGACGACCACGCCGCGCAGGAAGCCGCGTTCTATGGTGCGCCGGAATGGCAGCGCAGCCCGTCCAAGCTGCGCGAGCGCCTGACCGAGCGCGAAATCGACGCCGCGCATGCGCTGGTGCGCTTCGTCGGGCTGGACACCTACCGGCAGGCAGGCGGCGGCATCCGCCGCGACCTGTTCGCCGAAGGCGATGCCGGAACCTACCTCACCGATACCGGAGTGCTGGAAGCGCTGGTGCGCGACAAGCTGGAAACGCTGGCAGAAGACGTGCGCGCCGAGGGCTGGGCATGGGTGGAGGCCGTGCCGCATCTTGCCTACGAGGAACGGCAGGCGTTCCAGAACGCCCCGCGCCATCGCCGCGAGCCGACGACCCGCGAGGCCCGCCGCATCGCGTCGCTGGAAACCCGCCTCGAAAAGATCGACGCCGAACTGGAAGATGCCTGCGACGCCGAGGACGAGGCCAAGGCCGAGAAGCTGGAACAGCGGCGCGATCAGGTGATCGGGGAACTGCAAGACGCGGAGGACGCCTTGCAAGGCTATGCGCCCGAGGTGCGCGACGTGGCCGGTGCCATCGTCACCATCGACCGCAACGGCGAGGCCGCCATTCATCGCGGCCTGCTGCGCGAGGCCGAGGCCAAGGCGCTGCGCACGCTCGACAAGCTGCGGCGCGGTTTCGGCGGCACCGAAGGCGAAGCCGCCAACGACGAGCGCGAGGACGACGACGCG
>NZ_BAZI01000361.1 GCF_001310775.1 Stenotrophomonas pictorum JCM 9942 | reverse complement strand
CACGGCGGGCAACGAGCCGACGGCCGCATGCACGCAGGGCGGGGCATGCCGCGCCCTGCGTGTTTCACTCCTTCAACCGCAACGCTCAGAACTTGGCGGTGAACTCCACGCCGTAGGTGCGCGGTTCGTTGAGGAAGCCGGTGAGGTTGTTGAAGTCGATCGCCCCGACCACGCGGGTCTGGTTGGTCAGGTTGCGGCCGAACACCGCCACGTCGTACTGGCCGTAGGCCCAGTTGTAGCCCACCCGCAGGCCGCCCTCCAGCGAGCTGCGGCTGCGGAACTCCGGCGACTCGTACAGGAAGAAATTGACCGGGCTGCGATAGGCCCAGTCGGTGTAGGCATACAGCTCGCTGGCATCGGTGAGCGGGAAGCCGGCACGCAGGGTCAGGTTGTGGATCCACTTGGGCGCCTGCGGCAGCGGGTTGCCGTTGACCAGCGCATAGGTGCCGCCGTTGATGATCGTGGTCGGATCGGTGATCGTGCAGCCACCGCCACAGATCGCCACGGCCAGATCCTTGTCCTTGATCTGCGTGTCGTTGTAGCTGCTGCCCAGGGTCAGCAGCACGGTGTCGGTCAGGTAGGCCTCGAAGTCGAGCTCCACACCTTGGCCGATGGTCTTGTCGGCATTGAGCAACGTGGCGGTGTTGTTGCTGCCGCCCACCGCGATCAACTGCTGGCCATCGACGTGGTAGCGGAACACGTTGAAGCCCAGCCGGGCGCGACGGTCGAACAGGTCGGCCTTGATACCGGCTTCATAGGAGATCACCGTCTCCGAATCGGCCTGCGAGACGCCACCGAAGGCCAGCCGGCCCTGGATGGACGGCGCGCGGAAGCCCTTGGCCGCCCGCGCATAGACGTTGAGGTTGTCGTTGAGCTGGTAGACGCCACTCAGGTCCCAGCTGACATCATCCACATCGGTAGCGGCGATGTACGGGCCACTGACCGGAGTACCGAACGGCACGGCCTGCAGCACGCTGGCGGTGAAATCCTTCTTGTCCTGGGTGTAGCGCACGCCGCCACGCAGCTTGAACTTCTGGGTCACGTCGAAATCGCCGGAGGCGAACACCGCCCACGCCTTGTTGCGCTGGCTCTGCACGGCGTGGCCGGTCTGCGGATTGCCCGGGCTCAACGAGTCGTAGTTGAAGCTGTCGATGGTGACGTCTTCATCGAAATAGAACACGCCGGCCTGCCAGTCGAAACGGCCCCACTCGTTGGATTCGACGCGGAATTCCTGGGTGATCTGGCGGTGGTCGGGCAGGCCGTCCATCGATTCGGCGGCAAACGGGATGAAGCCCGGGCCGGACACCGGCAGGAAGGCGGCGCCATAGCCGCCATCGATGTCGCCACGGTTCTGCGATTTGGCCGTTTCATAGCCGCTGATCGAGTACAGCGTGAGCTTGCCCAGATCCCATTTCAGGCGGGCGCTGCCACCCCAGGTTTCCAGCTCGGAATAGTTCACGCCATCGAGCGCGACCTTGTCACGGTCGAAATCCTCGACCAGCGCGTTGCTGCCCGGCTGGAGGATGTTGGCGCGGAACAGGCGCGCGGTGCCGTTGAGCTTGCGCTTGTGCAGGTTGAACAGGCCTTCGAAGGCATCCCCCTCGTACAGGAACTGCACGCGGGCGGCCGCTTCGTCATAGCCCTCGAAGCCGTCGCTGGGCGCGTTGGCCAGGGTGTTGTCGACGTAGTCGTCGCGCCGCTGGTACAGCGCCGACACCCGCGCCGACCAGCGATCGGTCAACGGGCCGCCGTAGGCGCCCTGCGTGTTCCAGGTGTTGTAGCTGCCGTAGCCGACCTTGAGGTAGCCATCGGCGTCCTGCGCCGGACGGGCCGAATCGAACTTGACCACGCCGGCCGGGGTGTTGCGGCCGAACAGCGTGCCCTGCGGGCCGCGCAGCACTTCCACGCCGGCCAGATCGAACAGCGGGAAACCCTTCAGCAGCGGGTTTTCCTGCACCACATCGTCATACACCAGCGACACCGGCTGCGAGGCGTTGAGATCGAAATCGGTGTTGCCCAGGCCGCGGATATAGAACCGCGGGAACGCACGGCCATAGGACGACTCGATGTTCAGGCTGGGCACGCGCGCGGACAGGAAGCGGATGTCATCGCCGGCCGAGCCGAGCACATCGAGCTTCTCGCCCTGGATGGCGGTGATCGAGACCGGCACGTCCTTGGCGTTTTCCACACGACGCTGCGCGGTGACCTGCAGCGTATCGAGGGCGACGGCCTCCTTGGCCGGGGGGACGTCCTGGGCGGCGGCGGTCAACGGCAGCACGGCCAGCACAGCGACAAACAGCGGATGCGCAGCCGGCAGGCGGCCGCGGACGGTACGGGTCGGAGTCATGGCGGAGAAGGACCTGTTGGAGGAATGGGAACTGCGCCTGGCACGGGATTGTTGCAGCGCGGAATTCATGCCGCAAATCCCCGGCATTCAGCCGCATGACCTCTGTCAGCGGCGTGAAAGGCCGGCTATGCCTAGACTTGGCTTCCCTCATCCCTTACCAGGCAAAGCGCCATGACCCAGTGGTATTTCCATGTTCCCGGCCAGGCCGACCGCATCGGCCCGCTCGACGAGACCGCCGCGCGCCAGTTCGCGCAGGGCAATCACCAGGCGCTGGCCTGGCGCGAAGGCATGCAGGGCTGGCTG
>NZ_BAZI01000360.1 GCF_001310775.1 Stenotrophomonas pictorum JCM 9942 | reverse complement strand
CCCTCGGCACCGCGGGCCCCAGCGCTGGTCGCGGGCGATATCCACTGCCGGCGCATAGGTCCAGTGGATACCTGCCGCTGTGGCTTCGACCGCCGTGGCGCGGGCGGTGCGGCGGGCCAGCTCCGGTTCGAAGCTGGCCGCTTCGCCCAGCGGGATCGGAAACACCGTGCGCATGCCGTGGATCACGTCGGCGGCCAGGATCACCGGAATGCCGAGCCGGCTCTGCTCCACCGCGACCTGCTGGATGCGGCGCCCGGCTTCAACGCCGACACCGTTGAACAGCGAGCCGACCCGGCCGGCGCGCACCTGCTCGAGCACCTGCTCGGCGTTGCGCACGTTCGCCTCCGGGTTCACGTCCGGCGCGAACGGACGGACCATGTCGGCGAACACCCCCAGCTGCCCGACCTTTTCCTCCACGGTCATGCGCGCGATCAGCGATTCGATACGGTCCGAGGCCACCGGAAGTCCTTTGGGCAAGACAGCTGCAAAGCGCGGATTCTAGCGCCGCGCATGTTAAGCGCCGGGCCAGCGCGGACCTGCAGGCCACCGGCCGGCCTGGCGACACCGGCCTTGTTCAGTCCCGCGGCGCTATGCGCTGCTCACGCACACTCATCAACATCGCGTCGCTGGACTCCTGGAACACCCGCAGACCGAACTCCGGCAGGATCGCCAGCAGGTGGTCGAACACATCGGACTGGGTACGTTCGTAGGTTGCCCACTCGGTGGGCGCAAAGCAGTAGATCTCCAGCGGCAGACCCTGCGGGGTGGGCGCCAGCTGGCGGACCAGCAGCGTCATGTCCTGCCTGATGTCCGGATGGCTGCGCAGATAGCGCTCGATATACGCGCGGAACGTGCCCAGGTTGGTCAAGCGGCGCGCGTTGACCGGCTCCGGGTGCTGCGCGGCCAGTTGCGCGTTCCACTGCCCCAGCTCCTGCTGCTTGCTGGCCAGGTAGTCGTCGAGCAGGTGGAACTGGCCCAGCCGCTCCAGCCCCGGCGCATCGAGAAACCGCACGCTGTGCTGGTCCAGATACAGCGAACGCTTGATCCGGCGCCCGCCCGACTCCTGCATCCCGCGCCAGTTCTTGAACGACTCGGTGACCAGCTTCTTGGTCGGGATGGTGGTGACGGTCTTGTCGAAGTTCTGCACGGTGACGGTGTGCAGGGCGATGTCGATCACGTCGCCATCGGCGTTCTGGCTGGGCATCTCGATCCAGTCGCCGATCCGAACCCGGCCATCGCCGCTGATCTGCACGCTGGCCACCAGCGACAGGATGGTGTCCTGGAAGATCAGCATGAACACCGCCGTGGCCGCGCCCAGGCCGGTGATCACGTGCAGCAGCTTCACTCCCGCCAGCGTGGCCACGATCGACAGCCCGGCCAACACGAACACCACGATCTTGGCCACCTGCAGAAAGCCCTTGATCGGCTTGTTGCGCGCATCGGCGCGGCGCTCGTAGAACGCGTTGAACGCATCCAGGGCATGCGACACCGCCAACGCGATGGTCAGCACGGTCCACGAGTGCGCCAGGGCCTGCAGGCCCTTGACCAGTCCCGGTGGCAGTTCCGGCACGATCGCCAGGCCGACGGCAATCACCACCGAAGGCACGATATTGGCCAGGCGGGCGACCACCCGCAGCGAGTGATGGGCGCTGTGCTGCGGGCCGGAGAAGCGCTCGATCACCTTGCGCAGACCACGCAGCAGGATGTGCTTGGTGAGAAAGTTGGCCAGCCAGGCCAGAAGCAGCAGGGCCACCAGCACCACCGCCGGATAGGCCATGGGATACGGCGCCAGCAGGTTTTCCAACTGGTCCAGCCAACGGATTCCGATTACCGCCATCGCGTGTTGTTCCTCTTGTTGGGATTGCAGCAACGCACCTCCAGCCCCCGCCGCGGATGGGCCGGGCCGTCGCGGGTGGCGATCAGAAGGAGGGCGTGCCGCTGCCGCGCCCGGCCCACCGCCGGACGTGGCAAAGTCAGGCGGGATTTCAGTCCGCCGCGCGCGTGCGCTCGATGATCACCCCGACCGCGCGAGCGCCACGCACCGCACCGGGCTTGCTCAGCTTCAACCGCAGCCAGTGCACGTTGAACTCGTCCAGCACGATCTGCGCGCAACGCTCGGCCAGTGTTTCCACCAGGCCGAAATCGGAGGCGCGCACGAACTCCATCAGGCGCTTGCTCACAGCCTTGTAGTTGAGCGTGTCGACGATGTCGTCGCTGGCGGCAGGCTTGCGGTTGTCAAAGCCCATTTCCAGATCGAACACCAGCGTCTGGCGGATACGCCGCTCCCAGTCGTAGATGCCGATCAGGGCGTCGATTTCCAGCCCTTCGATGAATACCTTGTCCATTGCATCCGTCGCAGTGAATGAATGGCCATGGTAACGGCAGCTTGCTGAGTCTGCGGTGGATGCTGACGGCACTTGGCCAAATACGCGGGTTTTCGTGCCCATTGGCCGCCTTCATCGGGAAGGCGGCCATCTGTGCCGCAGCGTTGCTCAGGTGCCGGCGTGCAGCGGCGGCAGCGTGGCCATATCCCAGCGCGGAGTGACCTTGATCTCGGCCGGACTGTGCTGGCCGGCCTGCAGGCGCAGGGCACCGGCAAAGGCGATCATCGCGCCGTTGTCGGTGCACAGCGCCGGACGCGGGAAACACACCCGGCCGCCACGG
>NZ_BAZI01000359.1 GCF_001310775.1 Stenotrophomonas pictorum JCM 9942 | reverse complement strand
CCCGATGCAGCTTTCCGCCGCCCAGTCGCGCAGGCCGAAGGCGGTCTTGGCCTTGAGCGGATTGGTTTCCTCGCCCAGGAACAGCAGATAGGGCGTGTGCAGTTCCACCCGCGCAAACGTCTGGCTCATGGCATCACCACCGTGTCTCCAACCCGTGATCGTAAACGCGCTCCCGCATACCCCATGGCCTCTACCCTCCTGTTCGAACGGTCTGCAACAGCGGCCATTCGACCACAGCGCAGGTGGCCGGTAATCGGGAAAAACCCGGATATTCGGCCACTTCAGCCTGCCCGTCCTGCACTTGTCACATTCCGGGGCCACTGCTAAACAGGTCCGGGCAGCATTCCGCCACGTCGCAGGCGGACGCGCCCTTCCTGCAGGAGACACCATGTTGATTGTCGATGTGCGCTGTTCCTCGTCCCAGCCGGATCCGCTGGCGGCGGGCCGCGCGGCACTGGTCAGGGCGCTGGACATGTGCGCGCTGTGGCAGGCCTGCGCGGCACTGATCAACACGGCGCTGCCCTGCCACTCCTGCAGCCTGCTGTCCGATATCGACGGCTACCAGCCGCAGGAAGGCCGACATCACCTGAACAGTGCCGCCGACGATGGCACCCGCCTGGTCAACAGTCTGGAAGTGGCCGCGCCGTATCTGGATGCCAATCCGCTGATCCGCAGCTATACGTTCTCGCAGATCGCCTCGCAGGACGTCGATGCGCCGGAGCGGCTGCGCGCACAGAACCCCACGCCCGGCTGGCGCGACTTCATCCACCTGGCGTTCTGGGACGGCACCCGTCTGGAAGCGGTGCTGAGCATCCGCCTGCACATTGCCCCCGAGGATCTGGGCGGGGCGGAGCTGGGCTTTCTTGCCGAGCTGTATCCGCTGCTCGAGGCTGGCCTGCAGCGTATCCGCGCCCTGGAATCGGAGCGCCTGCACCACCGCGCCGTCGCCGATCTGCTGCACCAACTGCCGCTGGCCGCGGTGCTGGTCAATGAAAATCTGCTGCCTGCGTTCCTGTCACGCGAGGCCAGCCGCCTGTGCCGGCGCTGGAGCGCCGACTCCGATCGCGATGGACATCTGCCACGGGCGATCGAGGCGCCGCTGCGCCGCTGGATGCAGGACCTGCCAGCCACCGCCGCGCCACCCGGCAACCGCGCCAGCTTGACCCTGGAGCACCCCGTGCTCAGCGGTGAACGCCTGCATCTGCAACTAAGCTCCGCGCCCGGCAACTCCCGCGGCCACGCCCAGCACCTGCTCATTCTCACCGCGCAGAGCGCGGCGCCGGAGCTGGAAGCGCCACCGGCGTCCAGCGCACTGCCGGTGCTGGAGCGTCTTTCGCCCAGCGAGCGGAAAGTGGCGCTGCTGGTGGCCACCGGACTGCGCAACGACGCCATTGCCGACCAGCTGTGCCGCTCGCGCAAGACCATCGAGTGCCAGATCAGTTCGATCTTCCGCAAGCTCGATATCGACAACCGCACGCAGCTGGCGCGGCTGCTCAACTGAGCCGGCGGGCGGCGTCAGTCGGCGGCGGTGAACAGGAAGTAGTCGTGCGCGGCGCGCGCGATCTGCGCGATCTGCCGGTCCCGGGCGTGGTCGCCCAGTCCCGATTTCAGGAACACCGCCACCACCACCTCGCCCTTGCCACCGGGCAGCGTGACCACGCCCACATCGTTGATCACATCACCGACCGTGCCGGTCTTGTGCGCCACCGGCGTGGCCTCGGGCAGCATGCCCTTGAGCCGTCCCGGACCGGTGCGGCAATCCAGCAGGATCTGCTTGAGCACCGCGGTGGTGGCCGGCTTGAGTGCCCCGCCGTTCCATATCTTGCGCAGCAGCATCGCCATGTCCGCCGGCGTACCGGTATCGCGCGGATCGCCGTTGTACAGCGCACGGTAGCGGCGTTTTTCCGCGTCGCTGCGCTCCTGCGCATCCAGCCGGGCGTAGTCGGACGGACTGATCGGCTTGGCGGCGGATACCTCCAGCGCGCCCATGTAGTGCGAGAGCATCTCCCAGATGTAGCGGTCCACACGGATACCCTGCACGCCCAGCGCGCGCATGCGCGCATCCACCGCCGCCGGGCCGCCGCCCAGACGGATCAGGATGTCGGTGGCGTTGTTGTCGCTGACGGTGAGCATCATGTGCAGCAGATCGCGGACGGTGATGGCCGAGCCCGGGGACAGATGGATGTCCATCGGACCGCCCATCGACGGATAGATATCGCCCTGCTCCAGCAGCACCTGCTGCTGCAGCCCCAGCCTGCCCTCATCCACCAGCGCCAGGATATGCACGGCCACCGGCACCTTGACCGTGCTGGCCATCGGAAAGCCGCTGTCGCCATTGACCTGCGCACTGCGCCCGCTGCGCAGATCAAGCACATAGGCGCCAACCGAGCCGTCGAATCCCGCCACCAGGCGGTCGAGTTCCTGCTGCAGGCCGGCCGCGGCAGGGGCCGCCGCAATGGCGATCGAACTGGACAGTGACAGCACCAACCCCAGCAACAGTGCCGGGTACCAGCGCCAACCACGACGTACTACGGAACCTTGCAACTTGCGCATTCTCACTCTCTCTCAGACGGCAAATACCACAGCACCGGTATGGCCGCTGCTACGGAGTGTCACCGGGGTTGGCTCACCAACCGCGCGGACGCGGCGGTTAGGGCGAAACAGGGGCAGCCGGG
>NZ_BAZI01000358.1 GCF_001310775.1 Stenotrophomonas pictorum JCM 9942 | reverse complement strand
CGCCTGCAGCCGCGCCAGCGCCTGCATCAGGTCCTGTTCGACCACAGCGGCACTGCCATCGCCCACACCGTCGGCGGCCTGCGCCAGCGGCACCACGGTGCCGCAGTACGGACAGGCCAGCGCCTGCTTGCCGGCATTCCATTGCAGATCCCCGCCGCATTCGGGACAGGGATGTTTACCAACCGTTGCGTTGTTCATCCGCCGCGCAGGAACTCTTCCAGTGCCGAACGGGCGATGCGGGTGGCCGTGCCGATCTTTCGCGCTTTCAGCTCACCGGTGGCGATGGCGGCCATCACGTCCTCCACCGACACCGACAAGGCCTGCGCGGCCTGCTCGGGGGTGAGTACGTCCAACACCGGTGCATCCGTGCTGGCGGCCGGCAATGGCGGCGGCACCGCCGCACCTGCGGCGGCCGGTGCGGTGCCCTGCATGCCGCGCATCATTTCCTGCGCCATGCCGAAGCCCATCGCCATCTGCGCCGGCACCGCGGCGGCAGCGGCTCCTTCACCGCCCTCGCCCATGCCGTGGCCCATCTGGTATTTGACGTAGTCGTTGAGGTTGCCGATCACGCCCATGCTCGAGCGCTTGTCGATGGCCTGTTCCACTTCCGGCGGCACCGACACGTTCTCCAGCACGAAGCTGGTGATCTCGATGCCGTACTTGCCGGACATGGCCGGGTTGATGATCGGCAGCAGCGCCTCGCCCAGTTCGGAATAGCGCTGCGCCACATCCAGCGCCGGCACACCGGCCCTGGCCAGCGCCTCGGTGAACACGCTGACGATGCGCGAACGCATGGTGTCGGCGAATTCGTCCAGACGGAAATTCTGGTCGGTACCCGCCACCTCCTTGAGGAACTTCGGCGGGTCGACGATGCGGAAATCGTAGGTGCCGAACGCGCGCAGACGCACCACGCCGAAATCGGCGTCGCGCATCATCACCGGGTTGGCGGTGCCCCACTTGTTGCCGGTGAACAGGCGCGTATTGAGGTAATAGACATCGCACTTGAACGGCGACTCGAAGCCGTACTTCCAGCCCAGGAGGGTGGACAGCACCGGGATGTTCGCCGTGCTCAGCGTGTGCTTGCCGGGACCGAACAGGTCGGCGTACTGGCCGGCGGCGACAAACTGCACCATCTGCGATTCGCGCACGATCAGCTGCGCGCCGTTCTTGATCTGGCGATCCTCGTCCGGCCAGCGGTAGGACAGCGTGTCACGCGAGTCATCGGTCCACTCGATGATCTCGATCAGCTCTTTCTTGATGAAGCCCAGAATGCTCATACCGCCTCCCGAATCGTCTGAGGGCCGATTCTAAGACGGAACGAGCAGAGCCAGCGCAGGGTCGCCGGCCCCGGGTACCGGTGCAATCAGGCGCGCAGTGCCGCCAGCAGGGTATCGATATTGCGCCGGTTCTTGCCCCAGTCCAGGCATTGCGTGGCCAGGATGCAGGTGCTGCGGAATACCGCGTGGCCCGGTGCCAGGGTGATGGCCACCGTTTCACCGAACGAGAACAGATTCAACCCGACCTTGGCGATCACGGTGCTGCCGTGGCGGCGGATATCCTGCCAGCCGGCCTTGCGCATGGCCGCTTCCACGGCTTCGACAGTGTGTGCACCGGGCAGGATGTGTTCGTGGAACGCGGGAAATGCGAACGTCATCAGAGGGCTCCTTCCGCAGACATGATCCATTCATATACCCAGCGTTGCCGCCAATGGCAAGCGCGTCCCCGGGGCGCCGCGGCCGTCAGGCCAGCTCCAGCCGCGGCGCCTCGTACCATTGCGCCTGCGGAAAATGGCGCGCCACATGCGCACGGATGAAACCGAGGCTGTCCGCGGCGATCACTTCATCATCGCTGTCGTCGCGGCAGTTCCATGCCACCCCGTGCAGCGTGATGCCGCGCGCGGCAATGGCCTCCAGCGACAGCAGTGTGTGGTTGATGCTGCCCAGCCGCCCGGAGGTCACCAGCAGTACCGGCCAGCCGCGCTGGACCACATAGTCGATGGTCAGCAGCTGCGCGGTCAGCGGCACCATCAGGCCACCGGCACCTTCCACCAGCACCGTGTCATAGCGCGCGCACAAACGCGCGGTGGCCTGTTCGATCGCGGCAAGATCCAGCTCACGCTGTTCCAGCCGCGCGGCCAGGTGCGGCGAGGCCGGATAGGCGTACAGCACCGGCATCGTCGTGCCATCGCGGTCTTCCTCGAACAGATCACAGCCCATGATGCGGCGGTGCATCAGGATGTCGTCGGACGCACCGACGCAACCGGTCTGCACCAGCTTCTGGGTGATGACGTTGTCCCCTTGCTCGAGCCACTGCCGCGCCAGCCAGCCGGTGACCACGGTCTTGCCGATATCGGTATCGATGCCACTGACGAATACCACCTTGCCGTTCATGCGCGCATATCCTCGTCCTGCAGGCTGGCCACCAGCGCCACCATGCCCTCGCACAGCTGTTGCAGCTGCGCCGGTTCAATCACATACGGCGGCATCACATACACCAGCCGTCCAAACGGGCGGATCCAGATGCCCGCCTCCAGCATGCGCTGCTGGATGCGTTCCAGCCGCAGCGGCGCCTTCAGCTCGATCACCCCGATCGCACCGAGCACCCGCACATCGGCCACCTGCGGCAGCGCGCGTGCCGGCGCCAGCCCCTCGTGCAGGCGGTGTTCGATCGCGGCCACCGTGCC
>NZ_BAZI01000357.1 GCF_001310775.1 Stenotrophomonas pictorum JCM 9942 | reverse complement strand
CACCCGCTCGCGCCCGCAGGCCTGGCCAACCTGGGCCATGCGCAACGGTATCGATCACCAGCGCCTGCACTACGGCACCGGTTTCGAGCATCTCTATTACCTGCTGGAAGCGGCCGTCGCCGGGCTCGGTGTGGCCATCGCCCCACAGCCGCTGGTGGCCGAAGAGCTGGCCCGTGGCCGGCTGGTCGCGCCGTGGGGCTTTGTCGATACCGACGGCAGCTGGGGGTTGTGCACCACCCGTGGCGACGACCCGCGCGTGGAACTGCTGGCACAGTGGCTGCAGCGCCAGTTACAGGGCTGAACCCGCCTCGGTGGTGTCGTCGGCGGCCATGTCGGCACGGCGCACCTCTTCGACAAACTGGCGCATCTTGTAACCGTCCTTCAGACCCGGCGCCGACTCGATGCCGCTGGACACATCCACGCCCCACGGCTGGGTGGCGAGGATCGCGTCGTGCACGTTCTCCGGGCGGAGACCGCCGGCCAGCAGGAACGGGCGATGCACGCCCGGCGGAATCTGCGACCAGTCAAACGAGACTCCGGTGCCACCACTGCCGCCGACCGCGTGACTGTCGAACAGGAAGCCGGCCGTATGCGGATACAGCTGCTGCAGCCCGCGTGCGGTGATCTCGGTGCCACCGCCCATCGCGATCGCCTTCAGGTACGGCATGTTGAAGCTGCGGCAGAAACCGTCGTCCTCATCACCATGGAACTGCAACACGGTGGGCCGCACCGCACGCAGCACCTCGCGCACTTCCTCGCGATTGTTGTTCTGGAACAGCGCCACCACGTCCACCATCGGCGCGATCGCCTGGCGCATCGCGCGCGCCTCGCTGGCGCCACCCGGCGCACGCTGCCTTTGGCGAAGATGAAGCCGATCGCGTCCACCCCCAGCTCGCTGGCCAGGCGGATGTCACCGGCGCGGGTCATGCCGCAGAACTTGATGCGGGTACGGAACAGCGTGCGACTCACAGCGTCACCTCGGCCGGCAATTGCCAGTGCTCAGGATACAGCGGACCGACGAACACCAGCCCCTGCGGCGGCGCGGTGGGCCCGGCCTGATTGCGATCACGGGCCGCCAGCACGTCGGCGATCCAGCTTTCCGGCTTCTCGCCCGCCCCCACCATCAGCAGCGAGCCGACGATATTGCGCACCATATGGTGCAGGAACGCATTGGCCTGCACTTCGACCTCCACCACCTCGCCATGACGGCGGACCGAGATCGCCTGCAGCTCACGGCGTGCGTGCAACGCCTGGCACTGCGCGCTGCGGAACGAGCTGAAATCGTTCTCGCCCAGCAGCGCCTGCGCGGCCCGGTGCATCGCATCGGCATCCAGCGGCCGCCGCTCCCAGCTCAGGGTCTGCCGGTACAGTGCGGGCCGGACCTGCCGGTTCATCAGCCGGTAGCGGTAGCGACGCGCACGGGCCGAGAAACGGGCGTTGAACTCCTCGTCGACCGGCACGCACCAGCGCACGCAGACCGAGGGCGGCAGCCGTGTAGTCGTTCCCAACATCCAGCCGCGCGGCGTGCGCGCAACCTCGCTGTCGAAATGCACCACCTGGCATTCGCCATGCACGCCGGCATCGGTACGGCCGGCACAGACCACATGGATCGGCGCGTCCGCCACCGAGGACAGCGCATCCTGCAACGTCGCCTGCACGCTGGCACAGCCGCTCTCACCGAGCTGCTGCCAGCCTTTGAACTCGCTGCCGTCGTACTCCACGCCCAGCGCGTAACGCATCGTCAAACCTCTTGGAATTTCGCTACCGCGGATATCGCGGCGCGGTCAGTCGCTGTCGCGCTCGGACCACACCGCCAGCTCATTGCCACCGGGCTCGATGAACTGGAAGCGGCGGCCGCCGGGAAACACGAACACCGGCTTCACCACCTCGCCGCCATGCGCCAGCACCGCGGCCTGCACCGGCGCCAACTGCGCCGCATACAGCACCACCAGCGGCGCGCCGGCGCTGGTGGTCACCGGCGTGCCGCGGAAGAAACCACCCTGCAGCTGGCCGTCATCGAACGCGGTGTAGTCCGGGCCGTAGTCCTCGAACTGCCAGCCGAACACCTGCTCGAAGAAGCGGCGACTGGCGGCCGGGTCGGATGAGGCAAATTCCACGTAATCGATACCACGCTCGCGCTTCATCGCAACCTCCGTCACCGCATCCGGCCGAGCAGTTCCAGCGCTTCGTCCCGCGCCTGCGGATCGCCGCCCTGCATCACTTCGCCCAGCAGCGTGCGCGCGGTTTCCGCGTCCCCCAGGTCCAGATAGGCGATGGCCAGCTCCAGCCGCTCGCGACCGGCCGGTGCCGGGCTCAGGGGCGCCACCGGCGCGGTGTCAGCCGCATCCCAGGCCGATTCGGGTACTTCCGCTTGCACTATCGCCGACAGCTCGGGCGCTTCCACCACCGGGGGCGAGGCCTCCCCCAGCGCCGCGGGCGCCGGCTCAACAGTCGGCGGCAGCGGCTCGGCATAGATCGCCGGACCGCCCCTCAGCCATGCCGGCATCGGCTCTTCATAGGCGTCCGGCTGCACCGCGACGTGGTCTTCTGCCACTGGCTGGACCATAACCGCTTCAGCCCCGGAATCCCGCCCCCGGGCGACATCTGCGCTCTGATCGTCCACCTGATCGGCGGCCATGCCCATCACCGGCATCGCCGCCACCAGCCCGTCGGCACC
>NZ_BAZI01000356.1 GCF_001310775.1 Stenotrophomonas pictorum JCM 9942 | reverse complement strand
CCCGGGCAATGACAGCGGCCGCCGCATCGACCGCAGCGCGGGCGCGCCGGCCATGGAAGTGGGCGGCTACCAGATCGTCTATGACCTGATCAGCGAGGAAAAGCTGCGTGCGTGGATGGACGGGGCCAAGGAGGTCGATGGCCAGAAGGAACTGTCGATCCCGCTGCCGGGCACCACCTGGCTGATGGTCTGTCCGGCCGAAGTGGCCCTGCGCCGCGGCTCCAGCAAATGCCGCATGCTGGCGGCGGACGCGCCCGAACTGCAGGCCATCGGCGATGCCCGCCAGTTTGTCATCGTGATGTTCGTCTACCGCTACGGCGAGCTGCTGTGGCGCGGCCCCGGCCCGTACCGCTGAGCGCGGTGCAGAATCGGGCAGCGTAGCCCGGGCAAGCGCAGCGCACCCGGAAGACGGGCGATCGTCGCCGGGGGCACGCAAACCTCCCCGGGGGCGCGTGGCTTGCCCGAGCTGCAGCTTTGGCAGGAACGACGCCGCTCGCGAATCCATCGACGCCACAACACAGCAGCAAGGTCCGCAAGTGCAGCGGCTTCGGCCAACGGCAACTTCCTCGGCTTCGCAACGGAGGTCGCTGTCAAAAAAGCCGTGACCGTCCCGGGCACAAAAAAACCCCGGGCCGTTTCCCGCCCGGGGCTTTTCATTCACACGATGCGACCGCTTACTTGGAGGCGGCGTCCATTTCCTTCAGCAGCTGCGGCGCCGGCGCCACTTCCTGCATGATCCAGCGCATGTAGCGCTCGTCCACCGAGATCATGCGGGTCATCACCGGGTCGAACACCCAGTTGCTGGCGACCGATTCCCAGATGCCGTCAAACGCCAGGCCGACCAGACGGCCATGCGCGTCCAGCACCGGCGAACCGGAGTTGCCGCCGGTGATGTCCAGATCCGACAGGAAGTTCACCGGCACGCTGCCGATGCGCTTGTCCTCGAAGCCACCGTAGCGCTTGGCCTTGACCGCATCGAGCAGCGCCTTGGGCGAATCGAACGGATCGGCGCCGGTTTCCTTGGCGACGATGCCTTCCAGATCGGTGAAGGCCGGCTGCGGCTTGCCATCCAGACCGGTGTAGCCCTTCACGTTGCCGAAGGTGATGCGCAGCGACAGGTTGGCGTCCGGATAGACGAAGCCGCCCTGGCTCTTCTTGTAGTCGGCGATGGCCTGCAGGAACAGCGGACGCGCCACCAGCTCCTCGCCGATGCGCAGCTTGCGCTGGTGCTCCAGCTCCAGCAGCGCCGGCATCACCGCCACCGCGTACTGGATGGCCGGATCGGTGCTGGCTTCGAACGCGGCCTTGTCGGCCTTGAGCCACTTCAGGCGCTCATCCAGGTTGCCCAGCTTGGAACCGTCCAGACGCGACACCGTCGCCGCCACGGCCTTGGCATCGCTGCCACCGATCCAGGTGTCGAACGCCGGCAGGCGCTGCGCGGCCGGCAGCTGCACGTACTCGTTGAGCCAGTACTGCTGGAACTGGCGGTCCATGGCCGGCACGTAGCGGCGATCCATCTGCTTCAGGCCGCCCTCGATGGCCGGCAGGTCACGCTCCTGGTAACCCTCCTGGCGCTCGGCGTCGGGCTTGGTCCTCTCGATGGCCAGACGGTACAGGCGCACGGCGGTGCCCAGCGTACCGGTGCGGTTGAGCATGCCAGATCCATGTCGCGGGCCTGGGTGGCGCGGGCCTGCTGGCCCAGCACCTGCAGCTGCGCATAGGCGTCCAGCGCCGGCTTGCCGGCCGCGCCCTGGCCACGCAGCCATTCCAGCACCGCCGCTTCTTCCTTCTGCTTGTGGGCCAGCACGTTGTTGCGCTTGAAGCCGTCCAGCTGGCCGTCGTAGTTCTTGCTGGTGTTGTTCCAGCTGGCCATGTTCGCGGCGTACTTCACCGCGATGTCCGGGTTGTCCTTGCTGGCCGCTTCCACCAGCGCGATCTGGTCCTTGTAGGCCTTGGCGATGGCCGGGTAGGTCCAGTTGGCGGTGTTCTCGAACTCGCTGACCAGCGCATAGCGGTCGGTGCGGCCCGGGTAACCGGCCACCATCACGAAGTCACCCTCGCCCAGCGGCTGGTTGGCCAGCTTCAGCCAGTGCTTGGGCTGGTAGGGCACGTTGTCGGCGGCGAAGGCGGCCGGCTTGCCGTCCTTGCCGACGTAGGCACGGTAGAACGCGAAATCGCCGGTGTGGCGCGGCCACATCCAGTTGTCGATGTCGCCACCGAACTTGCCGACGCTGCCCGGCGGCGCATAGGCCAGGCGCACGTCGCGGATTTCCATGTTCTTGAACAGACGGTAGGTGTTGCCGCCGGAGAAGCTGTACAGCGTGCAGGCGTAGGCCTCGTCGGTTTCACACTCGGCGATGAGCTTCTTCTCGAACGCTTCCAGCGCCTGGGTGCGCTTGAGCGGGTCGGCACCGGCGCCGGCGATGGCGGCCTTGGCCTGCGCGGTCACATCGGTGATGTCGTCCAGCACGTAGATGCGCGCGTTCGGGCCGGCGCTGAGTTCGTCCTTGGTGGTCGGCGCATTGAAGCGTCCTTGATCAGGTTCTTCTCGGCGGTGGAGTTGAGCTGGATCGCACCGTAGGCGCAGTGGTGTTGGTGACCACCAGGCCCTGCGGCGAGACGAAGCTGGCGGTGCAGCCGCCCAGGGCCACGACCGCGCCCATCGGGTCGCCGGTCAGGTTGGCCAGCTGCTGCGGG
>NZ_BAZI01000355.1 GCF_001310775.1 Stenotrophomonas pictorum JCM 9942 | reverse complement strand
GCTCACCTTCTGCCCGGCCAGCTCGCGGTTGCCGGCCGACAGCAGCTGCGCGGCCAGCGCTTCGCGCAGGCTGGCGACGTTGTAGAGGGCGGTGTTGATGTTGTTGTCCACGATCGCGGTGCGCTCGGCGAACACCCGACGCAGCGCGTCCTCGCTGCCATAGGTGGCCAGCATCGCCTGCTCGGTCCGCCTGCGGGTGTCGGCCGCGGCCGCATCGATCTTCTGCTGGGCCTCGGCCAGGGCGGCGTCGGCGCGCTCCTCGGCGGTGAGCGCGCGCTGGATTTCGGCACTGCGGGTGCCGCTGCGGGCGTTGAACTCCTGGCGCGCGCTGTTCACCGCTTCCGGTGGCAGCGTGTCCGAACAGATGCGGCGGCTGCCCTCATCCCAGCAATACAGTTTCTTGCCGGAATCGCCCTTGTTCTGCGCCAGCGCCGGTGCCGCCAGCGTGGCCAGCAGCATCAGCAACGTCGCCCCTGTGTTGTACCGGTCCAGCGCCATGGCAGCCCCCTGCTGTCAGCCTGTTGGATTGCTGCCGTAGCGGCCACGGTAGGCCAGCAGCGGTTCGCGATAGCCGACAAGTTCCGGGTTCCCGGAGGCGAATGCAAGCAGGTCGGCCAGGTTGGCCACGGCGATCACCGGGATGCCGGTCTCGGCGGCCACGGCCTGCGCGGCCGAGCGCGCGTCTGTTTCCGAGGCGATCTCCTGGCGGTCCAGCGCAACGACAATACCGGCCGGAATGCCGTTGGCTTCGCGGATGATCGCCAGCGCCTCGCGGATCGCGGTGCCGGCGGTGATCACGTCATCGACGATCAGCACACGCTTGCCGGCCATGTCCGCGCCGATCAGGGTGCCGCCCTCGCCGTGGTCCTTGGCTTCCTTGCGGTTGAAGGTCAGCGGCAGGTTGCGGCCGCGGTGCGAGAACTCGCAGGCGATCGCGGTGGCCAGCGGGATGCCCTTGTAGGCCGGGCCGAACAGCTGGTCATAGGCGATCCCGGCCGCGTCGATGGCGTCGGCATAGCAGTTGCCCAGCTGGGCCAGTGCCAGGCCGGTGTCGAAACGGCCGGCGTTGAAGAAATACGGGCTCACGCGGCCGGACTTGAGGGTGAACTGGCCAAAACGCAGCGCGTCGGCGTTCAGCGCCAGCTGCAGGAAACGGGAACGGTGGTCACTCATGTAAATGCGTTTTCTTGTCGTCTATTGAAGGCGCCTAGGGTAAAGCATGGCTTCGGCGATTGCTGGGGCGGACGGTATGCTGTGCCGGTCCCAGGTCCAGCCAGCGGTATTCCATGCGCATCATCAGTTTCAACGCCAACGGCATCCGTTCGGCCACCACCAAGGGTTTTGGCGACTGGTTCGCCCAGCAGCAGGCCGACGTGCTGTGTATTCAGGAAACCAAGGCGCAGGAGGCGCAGCTGACCGACGCGCTGTTCCGCCCGGACGGCCACCACTGCTTCTACCGCGACGCAATCACCAAGAAGGGCTACAGCGGGGTGGCGATCTGGAGCCGGCGCGAGCCCGACGAGGTGCGCACGTCGCTGGGCTGGGCGCCGTTCGATGATGAAGGCCGTTACATCGAGGCGCGCTTTGGCAACCTGAGCGTGGTCTCGTTCTATATCCCCTCCGGCTCCTCCGGCGAGCTGCGCCAGGGCTTCAAGTTCGAGGTCATGCAGTGGCTGCGGCCGATCCTGGACGAGTGGCTGGCCAGCGGGCGCGACTACGTGCTGTGCGGTGACTGGAACATCGTGCGCAGCGCGCTGGACATCAAGAACTGGAAGTCCAACCAGAAAAACTCCGGCTGTCTGCCGGAAGAGCGCGACTGGCTCAACGGGCTGTGCGCCGATCGGGCCGAACTGGCCGATCCGGCCACGGGCCGTGGCTGGGTGGACGCCTACCGCGCGCTGCACCCGGACGGGCAGGACTACACGTGGTGGAGCAACCGCGGCGCGGCGCGTGCCAACAACGTCGGCTGGCGCATCGACTACCAGTTGCTCACCCCTGGCCTGCGTGAGCGTCTGCGCGGCTGCTCGATCTACACCGGTGAGCGCTTTTCCGACCATGCCCCGTTCACCGTGGACTACGACCTGTGACCGAAGCGGTGTTGGAGGCCCCGCCGGCCGGGCTGCAGCGCCTGCGCCGGCTGTTCGTGATCCTGCTGCTGGGCTTCGCCTCCGGGCTGCCGCTGGCGCTGACCGGCGGGGCGATGCAGGCGTGGCTGACGGTGGACGGGCTGGACCTGGTGACGCTGGGCTTCCTGTCGCTGATTGGCATTCCCTATACCTTCAAGTTCCTGTGGGCGCCGTTGATCGACCGCTTCGACCTGCCGCTGCTGGGGCGCCGGCGCGGCTGGATCGTGCTGCTGCTGCTGTTACTTGCCGCGGCGCTGCTGGCGATGAGCACGCTGTCGCCGTCGCGCAATCTGGCGCTGTTCGCCTCGGCGGCCGTGCTGGTGGCGTGCCTGTCGGCGACGCTGGATGTGGTGATCGATGCCTACCGGACCGACCTGCTGGCACCGGCCGAACGCGGCCTGGGCGGTTCGCTGACGGTGCTCGGCTACCGGCTGGCGATGGTGCTGTCCGGCGGCATCACCCTGATCTGGGCCGAACAGTGGCAGAGCTGGCCGCAGGTGTACCGGGTGATGGCCGCCCTGGCCGCGACGGTGGGCGTGCTGGCGCTGGCGCTGATGCCGCCGCTGCCGGA
>NZ_BAZI01000354.1 GCF_001310775.1 Stenotrophomonas pictorum JCM 9942 | reverse complement strand
CGCCACCAGCGCACTGCCAACCACCACGCCATCGGCATCCACCGCCATCGCCGCCGCACTGGCGGCGTCCTTGATACCGAAACCGGCCACCACCGGCACTTTCGCACCGGCCCGCAACAGCCGCAGGCGCTCGCCCGCGGCCGCACTGTCCAGTCGTTCGGAGGCACCGGTGACGCCGGCGAAACTCACGTAGTACAGGTACCCCTGCGCCGCTTCGCACAAGGCATCGAGACGGACCGGGCTGCTGGTCGGCGACGCCAGCAGGATCAGCGCCAAGCCGGCGGAAGTGAAGGCTGCCCGGATATCCTCGGCCTCTTCCGGGGGCAGATCCACCAGCAGCACGCCATCCACACCGGCGGCGACCGCCTCCTGTGCATAACGGACAGCGCCACGGATCTCGACCGGGTTGAGATAGCCCATCAGCACCACCGGCGTGGTCACATCGGTCTGGCGGAAGCGCGCCACCGTATCCAGCACATATTGCCGCCCAGCCCCGCGTGCCAGCGCCTGTTCGGAGCTGCGCTGGATCGTGGGCCCATCGGCCATCGGATCGGAGAACGGCACGCCCAGCTCGATCACATCGGCGCCGGCCTGGACCAGCGCATGCATCACCGGCACGGTCGCCTCCAGCGAAGGATCGCCGGCGGTGATGAAAGGAATCAGCGCCTTGCGACCGGAGGCACGCAGGCGGGCGAAGCAGTCGTCAATTCGGGTTACGGACATCTCAGGCACATCCTTCAATCAGTTCAACCGCGTCCGGCTGGCCCCAGTAAAGCGGGGTCAGCAGACCATGGAGTGTTTCCAGGCGCAGGGCCACGCGGGCGGCGTTGCCGGTCCAGGTGGCGCAATCCCCTTCCGGTGATACACACGCGGCGGACGCCGTCGCCGCCCGCGGTGTCGCAGAAGGCGTGCACGCCGTCAATGCCACGGCCAGGCCGATCAGCAACGGAGCTCGCATCGCGGCGGCTCTCACAGCACCAGCCCCTCACGCGCGGCGATAGTGTGCACATCCTTGTCGCCGCGGCCGGACAGGTTGCACAGCACCAGCGCATCCTTGGGCAGTTCGCGTGCCAGTTTGATCGCCTGCGCCACCGCATGGCTGGATTCCAGCGCCGGCAGGATGCCCTCGGTACGGGTCAGGCGATGGAAGGCGGCCAGCGCTTCCTCGTCGGTGATGCCCACGTACTGGGCGCGACCGGTGTCGGCCAGGAACGCATGCTCCGGACCGACGCCCGGGTAATCCAGACCGGCGGAAATCGAATGGGTTTCGGTAATCTGGCCATCGTCATCGCACAGCACATAGGTGCGATTGCCGTGCAGCACACCCGGCCGACCGGCCGATATCGACGCGGCGTGGCGACCCGTAGCGATGCCATCACCGCCCGCCTCGGCACCGTAGATCTTCACTTCAGGATCGTTGAGGAAGGCGTGGAACAGGCCGATGGCGTTGGAGCCGCCGCCAACGCAGGCGGTGATCGCGTCGGGCAGGCGGCCGTAATCCTCCAGCATCTGCGCGCGCGCCTCGCGCCCGACAATCGCATTGAAGTCGCGCACCATGCGCGGATAGGGGTCCGGACCGGCCACGGTGCCGATGATGTAGAAGGTGTCGCGCACATTGGTCACCCAGTCGCGCATCGCCTCGTTGAGCGCATCCTTGAGCGTGGCCGAACCGCTGCTCACCGGCACCACCGTCGCCCCGAGCAGCTTCATCCGGTAGACGTTGATCTTCTGCCGCTCGATATCGGTGGCCCCCATGTAGACCACGCACTCGATGCCCAGCCGCGCGGCCACCGTCGCCGAGGCCACACCGTGCTGGCCGGCGCCGGTCTCGGCGATGATGCGGGTCTTGCCCATGCGCGCGGCCAGCAGCGCCTGGCCGATGGTGTTGTTGATCTTGTGCGCGCCGGTGTGGTTGAGGTCCTCGCGCTTGAGCAGGATCTGCGCACCGCCCACATCGCGACTCAGACGCTCGGCATGGTAGATCGGACTCGGCCGGCCAACGTAGTGTTTCAGATCCTTGTCGTAGGCGGCGATAAAGGCCGGATCAACCCGCGCCTGGTCGTAAGCGGCGGCCAGCTCCTGCAGCGGGCCAACCAGCGTTTCGGCGACAAAACTGCCGCCATAGCGGCCGAAGTGGCCCCGGGCGTCCGGGAAGGCGTGGAAATCGTCGATCGGCGAGGCGGTCATGGCAATCACGGCAACAAGGAACAGGACTGCAATCTAGCCCAGCCAAGCTGACATGAATATCGATAAATCCTGATTCATGTGTTAGAAAAACTCACATGAAAAAACAGCAGGACAGTCGTTTCTCACGACAAAAACGCCCGAAGGGTGGCGCAGGGCCGGCTTTTGCTCCTGCAAAACCGGCATTCCCGCCATCCGTGGCGGTCAGACGTGCGCCATGAAAGACGATCGCGCCCTGCCCTCACTCAATGCCTTGCGTGCTTTCGAGGCCGCCGCACGGCTGCGCAGCGTCAGCTTGGCCGCAGCGGAACTGCACGTCACCCACGGCGCGGTCAGCCGCCAGTTGCGGGCACTGGAAGAGGAGCTGGGGCTGGCCCTGTTCGAACGCGATGGCCGTGGCATCCGCCCCAGTGCCGCAGGTCATCGCCTGCTCGAGGCCAGCTCGGCGGCCTTTGCGCAGATCAGTGACTGCGCGGCGGCGCTGCGCCGGCCACAACGCGACGCGGCGT
>NZ_BAZI01000353.1 GCF_001310775.1 Stenotrophomonas pictorum JCM 9942 | reverse complement strand
CCGCTCGCCATTGCCGAGCTGCAGCCGACCCAGGGCAGCTCGGTCAAAGGCACCATCCACTTCCTGCTGGTGGACGGCAAGCTGCGCGCCAGCGGCGACATCAGCGGCTTGAAGCCCGACAGCCAGCATGGCTTCCATATCCACGAGAAGGGTGATTGCAGTGCGCCGGACGGTAGCAGCGCCGGTGGCCACTTCAATCCCGGCAGCAGCGAGCATGGCAGTGTTGATGCGGTCGCCCATCACGGCGGCGACATGCCCAACATCAGCGCCGATGCGCAGGGCAATGCCCACATCGACGGCCCGGTGGCGAGCAACGTCAATGCCGGCAAGGGCGATGCGTTCGACATCATCGGCCGTGGTCTGATCGTCCACGCCGATGCGGACGACTACCAGACCCAGCCCACCGGCAACGCCGGCGCCCGGCTGGCCTGTGCGGTGATCACCGCCGCGCGGTAAGCGGCTCTGCAATGGAATGGAAAACGCCGGCAGTGGCCGGCGTTTTTCCCTGCGGCAGCGCGCTGGTGACTCAGTGCGCCAGCAGCGCCCTGGCATCCTGGCCGGCATGCACATGCACGTACAGCACGTCGACGCCATGGGCTTCGAGCACCGCGGCCATCTGCCGCTGGCGCATCAGGTACTGCTCGTAGATCCGCTGCAGGCGCTCGCCATCGCGGTTGTCGTGCGCGTAGTGCGCGCACCAGCCGGCCGGATCGAACAGCGCCATGCGCACCTCGCCGCCGACATAGCGCAGCAGCGGCTCGGGTCCGGTTTCCAGCCAATGCTCTTCGCCCGGCGCGAACATCGCCGTTTCCAGCAGCGGCCACAGATCGCCCAGCCCCTGGTTGTCGTACTGCATGGCCATCATCGCGGCCAGATCGTTCACCGTGAAATAGCGGGCGTGCTCGACCTGCGCGCCAAAGGCGTTCTGTGCCAGCAGCGCGGTGTCGGGCTGGGCCATGCCGTTGGCCAGCAGCAGCTCTTCCAAGGCCTGGCGACAGTCGTGCAGCACAGCGGTATCGGTGCCGGTCAGCACAAACGGCAGCACCCGCAGTCCACCGCCGGTCAATGCCGGATCGGCCTGCAGTGGCAGCGGCACCTCGCCTTTGGCATCGGCGCCGAAGGCCAGCAGACGCGGGCCCTGATGACGGCCGGGCGCGCGCATCTGCAGTTCTTCCAAGCGACGGTGGATCGGCCAGCCCGGGCGCAGCACTTCGGCCGGATCGAAATGCGCGGCGGCAAATACCAGATCCAGTTCACTTGCCTGTGGCACCAGCTTGGCCAGATCGCGGCCGATCAATGCGGCCAGTTCGCCGGCTTGAGCCGAGCCCAACGCGGCCTGTGTGGGTTGTTGGCCGCCGGCCAGTTCCAGCGCTACGACGCCCAGCGCATTCATGTCAGGGTTGGAATTGCTCATGGTTTGCGGTTGGCCCGTCACTGGCTCGAAGCTACACTCAACTCCATTATGCCTGCTATCACGTGCAGGCCACGTCGCACACACTTTCCCATGTCAGGTATCCGCATGCCCAGCGCCCGTCCCGTCGCCATTCTCGGTGGTGTCCGCATTCCGTTTTGCCGCCAGAACACCGCCTATTCGGACGTTGGCAACCTTGGCATGTCGGTCCGTACGCTCGGTGCGCTGGTGGAGCGCTTCGGCCTGCACGGGCAGCAGCTGGGTGAAGTGGCGATGGGCGCGGTGATCAAGCATCCCAGTGACTGGAATCTGGGCCGTGAAGCGGCGCTGTCCTCCGGGCTGTCGCCGCTGACGCCGGGCATCACCCTGCAGCGCGCCTGCGGCACCTCGCTGGATACGATCATCACCGTGGCCAACAAGATCGCACTGGGCCAGATCGACTCGGGCATCGGCGGCGGTTCGGATACCACCTCGGATGTGCCGATCGTCTATGGCAAGAAGCTGCGCGCGCGGCTGCTGGCGGCCAATCGCGCCAAGAGCACCGGCGACAAGTTCCGCGCGCTGACGGCGGGCTTCAAGTTCTCCGAGCTCAAGCCCGAGTTCCCCGGCGTGGCCGAGCCGCGTACCGGCAAGAGCATGGGCGAGCACTGCGAGGACATGGCCAAGGAGTGGAACATCTCGCGCGATTCGCAGGACGAATGGGCGGTGGCCTCGCACAGGAAGCTGGCCGCCGCCTATGAGCGCGGTTTCTTCAACGACCTGATCGCGCCGTTCCGCGGCGTGGAGCGTGACAACATCCTGCGTTCGGACACCTCGCTGGAAAAGCTGGCGACGTTGAAGCCGGCCTTCGACAAGACCTCCGGCCGCGGCACCCTGACCGCCGCCAACTCCACGCCGCTCACCGATGGCGCCTCGGCGGTGCTGCTGGCCAGCGAGGATTGGGCGCGCGCGCACGGCCACGAGCCGCTGGCGTACCTGCGTGACTCGCAGGTGGCGGCGGTGGATTTCGTCCATGGCGAGGGCCTGCTGATGGCACCGACCATCGCCGTGCCGGAAATGCTCAAGCGCAACGGCCTGACCCTGCAGGATTTCGATCTCTACGAGATCCACGAGGCCTTCGCCGCCCAGGTGCTGTGCACGCTGCGGGCGTGGGAGAGCGAGGACTACTGCCGCAACCGGCTGGGCCTGGACGCGGCGCTGGGCAAGATCGATCCGGACAAGATCAACCCGCTGGGTTCCTCGCTGGCCACCGGCCATCCGTTCGCCGCCACCGGCGCGCGGGTGATCGCCACGGCCG
>NZ_BAZI01000352.1 GCF_001310775.1 Stenotrophomonas pictorum JCM 9942 | reverse complement strand
GCTGCGCCGCCAGCGCCCGCCGCAACGGCAACGCCTCCTGCCCCGGCCTCCCGGCCGGCACCGCCACCCAAAGCCACAGGCAAGGCGACCGAAGCCGAGCAGACGGTACGCGTGGACACCAAGCGGCTGGATGCCATCGTCAACCTGATCGGTGAGCTGGTACTGGCCCGCAACCGTCTCAAGACCCTGCGTACGCGATTGAAGGACGAAGAACTGGATCGTGCCGTGTCCACCCTGGATATCGCCACCGCGCGCCTGCAATCGGCAGTCATGCGCACGCGCATGCAGCCGGTCGGCAAGGTGTTCTCGCGCTTCCCCAAGGTCGCCCGTGACGTGGCCCGCTCGTTGAACAAGGAAGTGGACCTGGAGCTGATCGGCGCCGACACCGAGCTGGACCGCAATCTGGTCGAAGCCTTGGCCGATCCGCTGGTGCACCTGGTGCGCAACGCCATAGACCACGGCGTGGAAGCGCCCGACTTACGTGAAGCGCAGGGCAAACCGCGCGTGGGCCAGGTCCGCCTGACCGCGCAGCAGGAAGGCGACTACGTCTCCATCGAGATCCAGGATGACGGGGCCGGCATCGATCCCGAGCGCCTGCGCGCCAAGGCCCGCGAGAAGGGCCTGATCGATCCGGAAGCCGCCGCCCGCCTGAGCAGCGAGGAATGCCTGCACCTGGTGTTCCTGCCCGGCTTTTCGACCAAACAGCAGGTCACCGATATCTCCGGTCGCGGCGTGGGCATGGACGTGGTGCAGTCGCGCATCCGCGAACTCAGCGGCCAGATCCAGATCCAGTCCGAACTCGGTCGCGGCAGCCGCTTCCTGATCCGTGTGCCGTTGACCCTGGCAATCCTGCCGACGCTGCTGGTGCAGGCCGGTCAGGATGTCTACGCGCTGCCGCTGGCGCGCGTGATGGAAGTGCTGCACGCCCCGGCCACCGCGCTGGGCTGGTTCGACGGCCGCGCGGTACTGGACCGCAAGTCGCACACGCTGGCGCTGGTGGACCTGCGCCGCTGGCTGGACGTGACCCCGGCGGCCTCGCAGCTGCTGACCATTGTCGTGCTGCAGGTCGGCGAAGCGCGCTTCGGCCTGGTGGTGGATCAGGTGCGGGGCCGCGAAGAAGTGGTGATCAAACCCCTGCCCAAGGCGCTGCGCGGTCTGCCGGGCTACGCCGGCGCGACCCTGATCGGTGATGGCCGCATGGCACTGATCCTCGACGTCGATGGCCTGCGCAACCCGCAGGACTGACGCTTCCCGTTCAAGTAGCCCCACTCAAGGCCGATACCTTTCAAATGGACAGACTCAGCATCATCGGACTTTTTCTCGCGCTGGCCTCGCTGGTCGGCGGCAGCATCCTGAAAGGTGCCGGGCTGTCGTCGCTGTGGTCGCCGGCGGCGTTTGTGATCGTCATCGTCGGCACGGCGGCGGCGATCCTGCTGCACACCTCGCCGGCCGTCTTCAAGCACGCCTTCAAGATCGTGCGCTGGGTGGTGCGGCCGCCGGAAAGTGACCGTCAGGCATTGATCCAGCAGATCGTGGACTGGAGCAACATCGCCCGCCGCCAGGGTCTGCTCGGACTGGAACCGCAGGTGGAGCTGCAGGACGACCCGTTCGTACGCAAAGGCCTGCAACTGGTGGTCGATGGCGTGGAGCCGGAAACCATCCGCCACATCATGGAGATCGAACTGGGCAGCCAGGAACACCGTGACCTGGCCGCGACCAAGGTGTTCGAGGGCATGGGCATCTACGCCCCGACCCTGGGCATCATCGGTGCGGTGCTGGGCCTGATCGCGGTGATGAAGAACCTGGCCGATCCGAGCAAGCTTGGCCACGGCATCGCCGCGGCGTTCACCGCCACCATCTACGGCATCGCCTCGGCCAACCTGCTGTTCCTGCCCGTGGCCGCCAAGCTCAAGGGCGTGATCGCCCACAACAGCCGCGAGCACGAGATGATCATCGAAGCTGATCGCCATTGCCCAGGGCGAGAACCCGCGCAATATCGAAACCAGCCTGGCCGGCTTCGTGAACTGAGCCATGGCCCGTCGCAAACCACACGAAGAACACGGCAACCACGAGGCATGGGCGATCCCGTATGCCGACCTGATGACGCTGCTGCTCGCCTTTTTCGTGGTGATGTACGCCATTTCCTCGGTCAACGAGGGCAAATACCGGGTGATGGCCGATGCCTTGACCACCGCCTTCGGCGGCGCGCCGCGTACCGTCAGCCAGGTGCAGGTGGGCAACCAGCAGCTGCAGGGGGGCGGTTTTGACAGCCCCTCGGTGATCCGCGCCCCAAGCATGACCGGCGGCGCGATGAATGACCCTACCCGCTTGCCGGCGATGGCCTCGCAGATGCGCATGCCCGTATCGATGCGCGACCACGCGCAGCTGCAACGGGCCGAGCGCCAGCTCAATCAGATCGCCGACCAGCTCAGCGAAGCCCTGGCTCCGCTGGTCAAACAAGGTGTGATCACCGTGCGCCGCACCGAGCTGTGGATCGAGGTCGAGATCAACAGCGACATCCTGTTCGGCACCGGCTCGGCGGCACTGGACCGCGACGCCCGCCAAACCCTGGCCAAACTGGCCGAAGTGCTGCAGGCCGCGCCCAATGGCGTGCGCGTGGAGGGCCATACCGACAACCTGCCGATCGCCACCGCGCAGTTCCCGTCCAACTGGGAGCTGTCGGCCGCGCGCGCGGCCAGCGTGGTGCACCTGTTCGCCG
>NZ_BAZI01000351.1 GCF_001310775.1 Stenotrophomonas pictorum JCM 9942 | reverse complement strand
CCGGCGCTCGCCCTGGCCCCGGGTGACCCCCGATCCCGCCGCAGGCTGGCCGTCGATCACCAGCGCGAACACGGGTCCGTCCAGGTCCAGCACCTGCCCGCCCAGAAACGCCTGGCCATCGGCCCGCGTGTACGGATGCGGAAAGCGCGTGCTCAGCCCGCGCGCGACGGCCGCGTCGTTGGCATGGCGCAGCAGCGATTCCAGATCGCTGCTGCGCCAGCGCCGCAACCGCACGCGACCGTCGAGCAGCGGCTCAGGCATGGCCACCGACCGAGGGCGTTTCCTGCTCCTGCCTGGCCAGTTCATTGGCCACCGTCTCCGGCGACTGCGTGTACGGCGCCAGCAGCGCGTAGAACGCCGGCACCACGAAGAGCGACAGGAAGGTGGACACGGTGACACCGAAGATCACCACCACGCCGATGGTGGCGCGGCTGGCCGAACCGGGACCGCCGGCCACGACCAGCGGAATCGCGCCGACCACGGTGGCGATGGAAGTCATCAGGATCGGGCGCAGGCGCACCATCGCCGATTCGACGATGGCCTGGTGCACGCTGCGGCCCTCATCACGCAGCTGGTTGGCGAATTCCACGATCAGGATGCCGTTCTTGGCCGCCAGCCCGACCAGCATGACGATGCCGATCTGGCTGAACAGGTTGAGCGTGCCGCCGCTGATGTACAGCCCGAGCAGCGCGCCGAGCACGCCCAGCGGCACGGTGAGCATGATCACCAGCGGGTGGATGAAGCTCTCGAACTGCGCGGCCAGCACCAGGTACACCACCAGCAGGGCCATGCCGAAGGTCAGCAGCACCGCGCTGCCGGTGCTCTGGTACTCGCGCGACTCGCCTTTCCAGTCGATCTGCGCGTAGTCGGGCAGCTCCTCACGGGCGGCCTCCTGTACCCAGGCGATGGCCTCGCCCAGGGTGTGGCCGGGAGCGAGGTTGGCGCTGATGGTGATCGAGCGCAGCCGGTTGAAGCGGTTCAGGCTGCCGGCCTCGGCCACCTCGCTGAGCGTGACCAGGTTGGACAGCGGCACCAGTTCACCGGAGCGCGCGCGCACCTGGATGGCGGCCAGATCGGCCGGCGAGGCGCGGCCTTCACGCCCGGCCTGCACCAGCACGTCGTACTCCTCGCCGTTGTCGACGAAGGTGGTGACGCGGCGCGAGCCCATCATCGTTTCCAGCGCACGGCCGATGTCGGTCACCGAGATGCCCAGGTCGGCCGCACGCTGGCGGTCGATGTTGACCCGCATCTGCGGCCGGGTTTCCTTGTAGTCCGAATCGGCGCCGACCAGACCGGGGTAGTCGGCCATGCGGGCGAGCAGACGGTCGCGCCACTGCGCGATCTCGGCGTACTCCGGGCCACCGAGCACGATCTGGAACGGCTGGCCCATGCTGCGCACCAGCCCGCCACCGACCATGGTGCGCACGCGCACCCCGCTCAGGCCGTTCAATTCTTTCTGCAGGTCGTTGGCCACGTCGCTGGTGGCTTCGGTGCGATCACGCCACGGCTGCAGGAACACACTGATGCGGCCGGTGTGCATTTCCTCGCTGTTGCCCCAACCGCCGGGCACGCGCGGGTTGGCGCGGACGATCGGTTCCTGCGGGCCGACGAACTGCGCAACGATCTGCTCGACCTGCTGCACCTGGCCGACGGTGTAGTCGAAACCGGCGCCTTCCGGGCCGTCGATCACAATCTGGAACGAGCCGCGGTCCTCGGCCGGGGCCAGCTCCGAGGGCAGCAGCTTGAACAGGCCCCAGCTGGCGCCCAGCGCGGCCAGCATCACTACGCCGAAGATCCAGGTCCGCTGCACATGCCGGTCCAGCACCCGGCCGTAGGCGGCCGAGACACGTTCCAGCTGGCGGTTGATGAAGCCGTGCAGACGCCCGACCTTGCGCTCGCTATGCGGCCGGAGCAGCTTGGAGGCCATCATCGGCGTCAGCGTCAGCGCCACGAACGCCGACAAGGCCACCGCCGCGGCCAGCGCCACGGCCAGCTCGCGGAACAGGCGGCCGGTATTGCCTTCCAGGAAGCCCACCGGCAGGAACACCGCCACCAGCACCGCGGTGGTGGCGATCACCGCGAACGCCACTTGGGTGGTACCGCGACGGGCGGCCACCAGCGGCGGCTCGCCCAGGTCGATGCGGCGCTGCACGTTCTCCACCACGACGATGGCGTCATCGACCACCAGGCCGATACACAGCACCAGCGCCAGCAGTGTGAACAGGTTGATCGAGAAGCCGAACGCGAACAGCGCGATGAACGCAGCCACCAGACACACCGGCACGGTCACCGCCGGGATCAGCGCCGCGCGCAGGCTACCCAGGAACAGCCAGATCACCACCAGTACCAGCAGCATCGCCTCTACCAGCGTGGCGTAGACGCGCTCGACGGCGGCCTCGATGAAGGTGGTGTTGTCGAAGGCGACGAAAATCTGCGTGCCCTTAGGCAGGCTCGGCGCGATCCGCTCGGCCTCGGCGCGGGTCAGCCGCGCCACGTCCAGCGCGTTGGCGGTGGAAGTCTTGACGATGCCCAGGCCGATGCCCGGCTCGCCGTTGCTGCGGTAGTAGGCGCGACGCTCGGACGAATCCAGCTCGACCTTGGCCACATCGCCCAGCCGCACCACATAGCCGTCGGCGCCCTTGCCCAGCGGGATGCTGGCGAAGTCGGCCGGGGCCACGTAGCTGCGCTCCACGCGCAGGGTGAAGTCGCGGTCGGCCGATTCGATGCGCCCGGCCGGCA
>NZ_BAZI01000350.1 GCF_001310775.1 Stenotrophomonas pictorum JCM 9942 | reverse complement strand
CACGGCCGCCCTTCTGGCTGGCGGCCTTGAGCTGTTCCTCGGTCGGCGCCGGCGGCGCCTGGCCCGGGGCCAGCGCGTTGACCTTGCTGCCTTCCTTCAGGCGGAACTGGCCTTCGGTCACCACCTTGTCGCCGGGCTGCAGCCCCTCGCTGATCACCACGTGGCTGTCATCGACCTGGCCACCCTGTACGACCGGGCGCAGGGTGACGGTGTTGTCGGGCTTGATCAGATAGACGAAATCACCGGTGCTGCTGCGCTGCACGGCTTCGGCCGGCACCACCACCGCGCCGGGCAGCTCGCCCAGCTGCATGCGCACGTTGACGAACTGGCCCGGCCACAGCGTGCCATCGGCGTTAGGGAATTGCGCGCGCAGGCGGAACGTGCCGCTGCTGGCGCTGATCTGGTTGTCCACCACCTGCAACGTGCCGTCGGCGTTGACCACCGCGCTGCCCTCGCGGTCGAGCGTGGCGGTCGACAACGGGCCGTTGGCCTGCGCGCTGCGCACCGCGTCGAGCTGCTGCTCGGGCAGGTTGAACAGCACATAGGCCGGCTGCAGCTGGGTGACGGTGACGATGGCGCTGCCGGCACTGACCACGTTGCCCGGATCCACCGCGCGGATGCCGGTGACACCGCTGATCGGCGAGGTGATGCGGGTGTAGTCCAGCTGCACCTTGGCCTGGTCGGCCGAGGCCTGCGCGGCGGCGACCGCGGCCTGGTACTGGGCCACCTGGTTGCGCAGCGTGGTCAGGTCGGTCTGGGCGACAAACTGGCGATACTCGGGCGAGCTGGAACGCTCGTAGTTGGACTGTGCGGTGGCCAGCAGGGCCTGGTTCTGGCGTTTGCTGGCCAGGGCCTGATCGTACTGGGCCTGGAAGGTGCGCGGATCGATCTGCGCCAGCAGCTCGCCCTTTTTCACCGGCTGGCCTTCGCGGAAGTTGACGCTCAGCAGCTCGCCGCCCACCTGCGGGCTGACGGTGACGGTGTTGTAGGCGCTCACCGTGCCCTGCGCGGTCACATACACCGGCACGTCCTTGCGCTCGGCGGTCACCGCGGTGACCGGCACCGGTGCGCTGTCGCGGCCACCGCCGTTGCCACCGCGCATGCCCATCGCCTGCCCGGCGGCGGGCTGCTTGCCTCCTCCCATCATCCGGTAGCCGATACCGGCCACCAGCAGCACTGCAATGACCAGCAGCACGATCTTCCAGAAACGCGACATGCAAAAACTCCTGAGGAACCGGTGGGGGAGGACAGCGGGCAAGCCGGAGAGGATAACGTCCGTACCGGCGGGTGGACCCATGACCGATGGGCTACGTGTACAGACCTGCGTACAGGGTGAACGTTCCAGCGCGGGCTTGGTTGACGCTCGTGTGCAGCGGATTTTTGACCTACATTCCGGTCTTCGAGGATTGTGCAAGGGGAAGCGTCGATGGCCCGCAAGACCGTACTGCTGTCCGCACTGCTGTGCGCCCTGTCACCGCTGGTGGCGCAGGCCCGGGACGCCCAGCGTCCGGAAGTGGCTGCTGCCGCCGCGCGGCTGCAGCGGCAGGTGGTGGACTGGCGGCGCGACTTCCATGCCCATCCGGAACTGTCCAATCGCGAAGTGCGTACCGCGGCCAAGGTCGCCGAGCGCCTGCGGGCGATGGGCCTGACCCCCAAGACCGGGGTGGCCGTGCATGGTGTCGTCGCCATCATCAAGGGCGGCCTGCCGGGCCCGAAGATCGCCCTGCGCGCCGATATGGACGCGTTGCCGGTCACCGAGCAGACCGGCCTGCCGTTCGCCTCCAAGGCCACCGCCGAGTACCGCGGCGAGCAGGTCGGGGTGATGCACGCCTGTGGCCATGACGCCCACACCGCGACCCTGCTCGGTGTGGCCGATGCGCTGGTGGCGATGCGCGACACGCTGCCCGGTGAAGTGATGCTGATCTTCCAGCCGGCCGAGGAAGGCGCACCGCCGCCCGAGCAGGGTGGGGCCGACCTGATGCTGAAGGAGGGCCTGTTCAAGGACTTCAAGCCGGAGGCGGTATTCGGCCTGCATGTGTTCTCCAGCGTGCAGGCGGGCCAGATCGCGGTGCGCGGTGGCCCGCTGATGGCCGCCTCCGACCGCTTCGGCATCACCGTCAATGGCCGCCAGACGCATGGTTCGGCACCATGGAACGGCATTGACCCCATCGTCGCCGCCTCCGATCTGATCGGCACCGCGCAGACCATCGTCAGCCGCCGCGCCAACCTCTCCAGGCAGCCGGCCGTGCTCACCTTCGGCGCGATCAAGGGCGGCATCCGCTACAACATCATTCCCGATTCGGTGGAAATGGTCGGCACCATCCGCACTTTCGATCCGGACATGCGCAAGCAGATCTTCGCCGACCTGCGCAATGTCGCCGAACACACCGCCGCCGCGCACGGCGCCACCGCCGTCACCGACATCTATGAGAACGACGGCAACCCGGCCACGGTCAACGACCCGGCACTGACCGCACGCATGCTGCCCAGCCTGCAGGCGGTGGTGGGCAAGGACAACGTCTACGAACCGCCACTGCAGATGGGCTCAGAGGACTTCTCGCTGTATGCCCAACAGGTGCCGGCGATGTTCTTCTTTGTCGGTTCCACCGGTGCCGGCATCGACCCGGCCACCGCACCCAGCAACCACTCGCCGAAGTTCCTGCTCGACGAGAAGGCGCTGGACGTGGGCCTGCGCGCGTTGCTGCAGGTCTCGCTGGACTACCTCCACGGCGGCACCGGC
>NZ_BAZI01000349.1 GCF_001310775.1 Stenotrophomonas pictorum JCM 9942 | reverse complement strand
CACCCCGTCCGCCCGCCACCGAGCAGGCCGGGCAGAGCCAGGCCGACGCCCAGTTCGCCGAACTGTCCAAGAAGGCCCTGGACACCTGGATGCAGCTGTCTCCGGTCAGCGCCACCCAGATCGGCGATCACCGTTTCGATGCCGAACTGGACGACGTCAGCGCCGCCGGCCAACAGAAGAGCCTGGAAGCGAGCAAGGCGCTGCTGGCCGATCTGGAGAAGATCGACGTGAGCAAGCTCGGCCGCGAGAACCAGGTCGATGCCGCCATCCTGCGCAACCAGCTGCAGTCGGACATCTGGTCCAACGAGACCCTGCAGTCCTGGCAGTGGGACCCGCAGGTCTACAGCGGCCTGGCCGGCAGCGCCATCTACGGCCTGATGGCGCGCGAATTCGCGCCGCTGCCCGAGCGCCTGAAATCGGCCACCGCGCGCATCGAGAAGATCCCGCAGATCTTCGCCGCCGCCCGTGCCAACCTCGATCCGGCGCGGGTACCGAAGATCCATGCCGAAACCGTCGCCAAGCAGAACCGCGGCATCCTCAGTCTGGTGGAAACCTTCATCGTGCCCAACCTCGGCCAGCTCGAAGCGGCCGACCAGGAGCGCCTGAAGACCGCCATCGCCGGCCTGACCAAGGCGGTGGAAGAGCAGCAGACCTGGCTGGACAGCACCCTGGTACCCAACGCCAAGGGCGAGTTCCGCATCGGCGCGGAAAAGTACGACCAGAAGCTGAAGTTCTCGCTCAACTCCTCGCTGTCGCGCGCCGAGATCGGCGAACGCGCCCGTGCCGAACTGGCCCGCGTGCGCACCGACATGTACGGCATCGCCCAGGTGGTCTTGAAGGACAAGCCCGGCGCACCGGAGATGCCGGCCAATCCCACCGACGCCCAGCAGCAGGCGGCGATCGAAGCGGCGCTGGAACTGGCCTATGCCGACAAACCGGCCCGCAACAAGGTGGTCGAAGACGCCAAGGCCGCACTGGACCAGTCCACCGCGTTCGTGCGTGAGCACGACCTGATGACCCTGCCCGATTCGCCGGTGGACATCATCCTGATGCCCGAATTCCAGCGCGGCGTGGCCGTGGCCTACTGCGATTCGCCCGGCCCGCTGGACAAGAATCTCAAGACCTTCTACGCCGTCTCGCCGATTCCCGACGACTGGAACGACAAGCAGGTCGATTCGTTCCTGCGCGAATACAACAGCCGCATGATCCACCTGCTCTCCATCCACGAAGGCACGCCGGGCCACTATCTGGAAGGCTGGCACTCCGGCAAATTTCCCTCCACCCTGCGCGCCGTGCTGCGCTCGGGCCTGTTCGCCGAAGGTGGGCGGTCTATACCGAACGCATGATGCAGGAACAGGGGTATCTGGATAACGACCCGCTGTTCCACCTGGTGCAGCTCAAGTTCTACCTGCGCACCATTGCCAACGCCATCCTCGACCAGGGCGTGCACGTGGACAACTGGAGCCGCGAACAGGCCATGCACCTGATGACCCACGACGCCTTCCAGCAGGAAAGCGAAGCGGCGGGCAAATGGATCCGCGCCCAGCTCACCTCGGCGCAGTTGCCAACTTACTTTGTCGGCGCGCAGGAACACTTCGACACCCGCAAGGCCGTGGAAGAAAAACAGGGCGCCAACTTCAACCTGAAGGCCTACCACGACCAGATCCTGTCCTACGGCGCGCCGCCGGTGCGCTTCGCCCGCCAGCTGATGCTGGACCAGCCGATCGAGTGATCGTGACCGCTGATTGATTGTCAAAAAGCCCGGCATTCGCCGGGCTTTTTCTTTAAAAAATGCCGTGGCCTCCCGGCGTTATCACCCGCTCTCGGGCTAATAGGTGCTTATCCAGCAAAATTGGGGGTTTTGCGGGGGAGCGTCGTGCGCGCTTATCCCTCCAGCAGCGGCCAAGCCACTGACCTGAAAGGCCTGCCATCCTTTCCAACTCCTTGGATGTGGGGTAATACTCCGTGCCACACCCCACTTCTGGGGTCTACTTAGAGTTAGGCGGAATTGGTAAAAGTGGCTGGCGGTTTCTAGCCGGGTCATTTCACCGGCTGTTCGCCAGTTAGCTCCGGATCGCAGTCATCACCACATTGCCGTCGTCCAAGATTTCCGCTCCGGCCTTGGCTTTATCGCCGCCGCACAATCATTGCTTTTAGCTTCGGCGGCTCCGCGCGGCACGGTTTGCGGAGCAAGCCCCGGTCTTGCCAGCTGTGGCATTATCGGCCTTTGTTGAGCAGTCCAAGCGGCGGCACTGGCCAAGGGGAAAGTTGGCTGGCCAATTCAGCCTAACAAGTCATTCAAGCCGACGTTGCTCCGCAACGCGGCTTAATTCTGGCGTTAGGCACGTGGAAGAAGATCTTCGCCAGCTGGTAAAGGCCTGCACCGAAGACGGCGAGCGAAACCCGCTGATGCCGTCTAGGCACCTAGACTTCTGTGCGACCCATGGTATCACTGAAGAGGCCTTCTACTGGCACTTTTCTAGAATTATCGCGCTAGATTTTGCGAACGGCCTTATATCCTTTTCGGATGGGGACGCAGCAATGAATCGGCTATGGAGCATGCGCAATTTTGGTCTCGATGGATTCGCACTCGAAATCTACGAGGCCTTTGACGCGGGCGAGTTCACGCATAGTGGAGACCACCATGAAACAATCTCGTGGCAAAAGTACACGCTTCCGCATGTCATGGAGTCCTTGTTCAACGCCGGTCTACTGCCACGTGTCTAACAATTCATTCAAGCCGACGCCGCTTCGCGGCGCGGCTTAATTCAAGT
>NZ_BAZI01000348.1 GCF_001310775.1 Stenotrophomonas pictorum JCM 9942 | reverse complement strand
CGCTCGCGGCGGGCGCGGCGGCTGTCGCCGGAAACAACGGTGTTGTCGCCGGGGGTCAGTGCGCGCACTTCCACCCGGCCGGTACCCCGCTGGGTGATGCCCAGCTTCACCGCCGCGGCATAACTGAGGTCGATCACCCGGCCCTCGTGGAACGGGCCACGGTCATTGACCCGCACCACCACCGATTCACCGTTGTCCAGATTGGTCACGCGGGCGAAGCTGGGCAGCGGCAGGGTCTTGTGCGCGGCGCTGAAGGTGTACATGTCGTAGACCTCGCGGTTGGAGGTCAGGCGGCCGTGGAACTTCTGTCCGTAGTAGGAGGCGGTGCCCTGCTCGACGTAGTCATCGACCCGGTCCATCACCCGGTAGGACTTGCCCAGCACCGAATACGGCGACTTGTTGCCCACCGGCGAGCGCGGCTCGCTGACCACCTCCGGCTCGGGAATGCAGGCCACGTTGGGCACATAGGTCGGCGTGCTGTCGCTGACCCCGGGCTTGTACAGGCCGCCGGCGGTGTAGTTGCCGCGCGTGGACAGGTCTTCCTGTGCCTTGGCATAGGGCGAACCGTCCGGGCACTGGCCGCCCGCGCTGCCTGTGCCCAGCACCACGGTGGCCGGGCGCTGGGCGCTGGAGCCGCTGGCACCGGCGGCGGATTTCTTCGGCGCGCTGCTGCAGGCGGCCAGCCCGAGCACGATCAACGCAGGGACCAGCCACTTGCTGTTCATGCCGGCGGAAGCTCCTTGCCGGCGATGGCCTGGGACAGCTGGAACACCGCCATCGCGTACATCTTGGAGATGTTGTAACGGGTGATCGCGTAGTAGTTCTGGAAGCCCAGCCAGTACTGCTTGCCGTCACTGCCTTCCAGGGTGACCGGGGTGGCCTTGGCATTGACCGCCAGCACCGGCGTGACCGGGCGGTAACCACGGGCCGCAAGCTCGGTCACTGTCAGGCTCGGCGTCCAGTCGGCCGGATTGAGCTCGGCGAACCCCGCCTGCAGCGTGGCCGGTACCGCCACCGTGCCGCCGCGGATCCAGCCGCCCTTCTTCACGAAATAGTTGGCGATGGAGGAGAACACGTCGTCGTAGTTGTTGAACAGGTCGCGACGGCCATCGCCATTGCCGTCCACCGCAAAGTCCAGATAGCTGGACGGCATGAACTGGCCCATGCCCATCGCCCCGGCATAGCTGCCCTTGAGAGCGGTGATGTCGAGCTGTTCCAGCTTGCCCAGCTCAAACAGCTTGGCCAGCTCGTCACGGAAGAACAGCTCGCGGCGCACCTCGCGCTCGAGCTTGGCCGGGTCGCCGCTGCGCGGGTAGTTGAAGGCCAGCGTGTACAGCGCATCGAGCACGCGGTGGTTGCCGGCGTTCTTGCCGTAGCTGGTTTCCACACCGATGATCGCCACGATCACCTCGGCCGGCACGCCGGTGCGTTCCTGCACCCGCAACAGCTCGTCGCGATGGTCGGCGAAGAACTGCCTGCCACCGTCGATCCGCGCCTGGCTGATGAACATCGGCCGGTATTCGTTCCAGGGTTTGACCCGCTCGGCCGGACGCGACATCGCCGCGATGATCGGCTGACGCACCTGCGCCTGGGCCAGTGTGGCCTCGATGTAGCCCGGCTCGATGCCGTAGCGGGCGGCGGTGTCGCGGATGAAATTGGCGCGGGCGGTCTCGAACGGCACCGGGGTCAGGTCCACCGGCGGCAGATCGGCCTTGGCCTCGGGGACCGCCTCGGCCGGGCCGGTGCCCGGCGTGATCGGCGTTCCCACCGGGGTGGCGGGAGGAACGGGGACCTGCGGCGGGGTCGCACAGGCGACCAGACCCAGGGTGATGCAGCAGATCAAAGCGCGTCGAATCATCAGGCGAGGTTAGCAGGTCAAAGATGAATTTCCATCAATAAGACCATGAATCCCAAGCAGATTGAAGCGCGGAAACGATGGCGGAAATTGCCGTTGCAGGACCGGAAATGGTCCCCTCGCCGCTGAATACGGCAATGCCTCCGCACCCGCCGCGCAAAAAAAAGCGCCGGCCGCGCCCCCATCCCCGCAGGCACAACCGGCGCTCAGGCCGGACTCCAATCGTGGAAGCGTGACATCTCCCCATGTCATGCCCTTGGATCCGACCAGTCGACGTGCCCGGAGCACCTGCCGACCATCGCGGCGCGACAGCGTCCGGCGACGGTCATTATTGTGAAGCGAAAGTTAAATCCAGTATTTGATCTGGATCAAAGCTTGCACATCCTGCCCATTCAACCGTGCACCGGACGATGCTCGCGCACCGCCATCACCAGCCCGAAGCCGGCCAGCAGCGACACCGCCGAGGTGCCGCCGTAGCTGATCAGCGGCATCGGCACGCCCACCACCGGCAACAATCCGGAGATCATGCCGCCGTTGACCAGGATGTAGACAAAGAACGCCAGGCCGGTGGACCCGGCCAGCAGCCGCGAGTAGCCGTCGCGCGATTCCACCGCGATCCACAGGCAGCGGCCGATCACGAACAGATACAGCGCCAGCACCACGGCCACGCCGATCCAGCCGAACTCCTCGCTCAGCACCGAGAAGGCGAAGTCGGTGGTCTGCTCGGGAATGAAATTCAGATGCGACTGCGAGCCCAGGCCCCAGCCCTTGCCGGTCAGCCCGCCGGAGCCAATGGCGATCTTGGACTGGATGATGTTCCAGCCCGCGCCCAGCGCATCGCTCTCCGGGTCCAGGAACATCAGGATGCGGTCCTTCTGGTAGGGCATCAGCAGCCAGAACCAGGCCACCGGCGCGGCCGCGGCC
>NZ_BAZI01000347.1 GCF_001310775.1 Stenotrophomonas pictorum JCM 9942 | reverse complement strand
CTGCGTGGCGGCTGCGCGCCCGGTACCGGCGCCGGGACATCGCGGCCGGGAACCTGCACCACGCGCAGTTCTTCGCTGTCCAGCTGCAGCGCGGTGAGTTTGCCGCCCCACACCGCGCCAGTGTCGATCGCATGCACGCCCTGGGTGATGGTCAGGCCCAGCGCCGACCAGTGACCGCAGACCATTTTCAGCTCGCGCTCGACCCGGCCCGGGACCTCGAACCACGGATACATGCCCTGCGCCTGGGTGCCGGGCGTGCCTTTGTCTTCCATGCCGATACGCCCGCTGGGGGTGCAGTAGCGCATGCGGGTGAAGATGTTGATGATCGCGCGCGAGCGGTCATAGCCGCTCAGGCCCGGCGACCACGCCGGCTTGTCGCCGTACATGTTGCGGAACAGTTTGCGGTAGCCGTTGCCATGCAGCTGCTGTTCGACTTCCCGGGCGTGCTTTTCGGCCAGCGCCACGGTCCACTTCGGCGCCAGCCCGGCATGGAACATCATCCAGCCCAGCTCGCGGTCCACATGCAGCAGCTTCTGCGAGCGCAGCCACTCCAGCAGCACGTCGCGGTCCTCGGCCAGCACGATGCGCTGCAGGTCCGGATTGACCTTGCGCTGTTCCTCCTCGCTGCGCGCGCCGACGGCCAGCAACGACAGGTCATGGTTGCCGAGCACGGTGACGCTGTGCTCGCGCAGCGAATGCACCAGTCGCAGCGTCTCCAGCGATTGCCCGCCGCGGTTGACCAGATCGCCGCAGAACCAGAGCCTGTCCGCGGCGGGATCGAAGTTGATCTTTTCCAGCAGGCGCTGGGTGACGTCGTAGCAGCCTTGCAGATCGCCAATTGCCCAGGTCGCCATCAGTGCAGCGTCCTGGGAATGGAAAGTACGAACGGCGCGATGGGCGCGGTGAACTCGGTGCCGTCATCGGCGACCATGTCGTAATGGCCCTGCATGGTGCCGCGTTCGGTGCCGAGCATGATGCCGGAGGTGTAGCGGAACTCTTCGCCGGGACGCAGGCGCGGCTGTTCGCCGACCACGCCGTCGCCATCGACATGTTCGACCCGGCCTTCGCCATCGGTGATGCGCCAATGGCGGCTGATCAGCCTTGCGGGCACGGTGCCCCGGTTGTGGATGCGGATCGTGTAGGCGAACGCGAAGCGCCCGTCTTCAGGGGCCGACTGGTCGTCTATGAACCGGGGGGTCACCTCGATCTCGATCGCGTAGTGGCGGGAATCTTCCATGCGGGGAGTGTAAGCAAAAGCAGGTGGTCGGATTGCCCGAACCGTGCGGTCAGGCGCGCGGCGCATTGGCAAGCTTGATGAAGTCGGCCACTTCCAGCTGTTCGGCGCGGGCATCGCTGCGCACGCCGGCCGCTTCGAACTGGGCCTCGTCGCAGACGCCGTTGAGGGCGTTGCGCAGTGTCTTGCGGCGCTGGCCGAAGGCGGCCTTGACCACCTCGGCAAAACGCTTGTGGTCGTCGATGCCGATGCTGGACGGATCGCGTGGCACGAGCCGCACCACGGCCGAATCGACCTTCGGCGGTGGCCGGAAGGCGCCCGGCGGTACCACGAACAGCGATGTCACCTCGCACGAGGCCTGCAGCATCACGCTGAGGCGGCCATACACCTTGCTGCCGGGGCCGGCGGCCATGCGATCGACCACTTCCTTCTGCAGCATGAAGGTCATGTCCGAAATCGCCGCAGCGTGTTCCAGCGCGTGGAACAGGATCGGCGAGGAGATGTTGTAGGGCAGGTTGCCGACCAGGCGGATCTGCGCACCGGCGGCCAGTTCGGTGAAATCGACCTGCAGCACGTCGCGATGGACGATGGTCAGCTCACCCAGCGGCGCGGCGGCCTCGGTCAGAGGCGCGATCAGGTCGCGGTCGAACTCGATGACGGTCAGCTTCGGGTGGCGCCGCAGCAGCGGGAAGGTGATGGCGCCCTGGCCCGGGCCGATCTCGACCAGGCGGTCGCCGGCTTTCGGGTTGACCGCCATGACGATCTTTTCGACGTAGTGCTTGTCAGCCAGGAAGTGCTGGCCGAGCTGCTTTTTCGCAGGAGCGGTGAAGCCGGTGCCGCTGCGCGGGGAATGTGGGGAATTCATCGGGCGATTTTACGTTGTGCAGCCAGCCGGGCACACAGCGCGGTGGCGGCAAACAGGCTGGAAGGATCGGCCACGCCTTTGCCGGCGAGGTCCAGGGCGGTGCCATGGTCCACCGCCACGCGAGGGTAGGGCAGGCCCAGGGTGATGTTGGTGGCCTGTTCGAAGCCGCTGTACTTGAGCACCGGCAGGCCCTGGTCGTGGTACATGGCCAGCACCGTGTCGAAGCCGGCCAGCTTGGCCGGCAGGAACGCGGTATCGGCCGGCAACGGGCCGATCAGGTCCAGGCCTTCGCCACGCAGCTGTTCCAGCAGCGGGATCATCACCTCGATCTCCTCGTGCCCCAGGTGCCCGTTCTCGCCGGCATGCGGATTCAATCCGAGCACCGCGATCCGTGGCCGCGGCAGGCCGAAATCGCGGCGCAGCGCCGCATGGGCGGTGGTGATGACCTTGCGCAGGTTCTGGGCCGTTATGGCGTCGGCGACTTGGCGCAGCGGCAGATGGGTGGTGGCCAGCGCCACGCGCACGATGTCGTTGGCCAGCATCATCACCACCTCCACGCCGGCCTGGTGGGCGAGCAGTTCGGTGGTGCCGCTGTAGGCGATGCCGCCCTGGTTGATCACCGCCTTGTGCACCGGGCCGGTGACCACCCCGTCCAGCGTACCGTCCAGGCAGGCCTGGCCGGCGCCCAGCAGGG
>NZ_BAZI01000346.1 GCF_001310775.1 Stenotrophomonas pictorum JCM 9942 | reverse complement strand
CCTGCGCCAGGAAGGTAGCCAGCGTCACCGGGCCGCTGCCGAGCACCGCCAATGGCCGGTCGCTGGGGCCGGTGGCAAGTGGATGGACGGCGCGGGAGGAAGCTGCTTCGGGGGCAACGGGCATACGACAACCACGACCTCGGCTGGGCGAATGGACGACCGGCCGCACCGGGGCGCGGACAACCGGCGGCTAGCTTGGCGGCGGCTTGCCCGGCTGGCAAGCCGCACGCGCCATGCCGGGTCAGTGGTAGCCCATCTCGGCGGTGACCTTGCCGCGGAACACGCGGTAGGACCACACCGTATAGCCCAGGATCACCGGCAGCAGCAGCGCCAGTCCGACCATGCTGAAACCCAGCGACGTGGCCGGCGCGGCGGCCTGCCACAGCGTCATCGTCGGCGGCAGCAGGTACGGCCACATGCCCAGCACCAGGCCGAGGAAGCCCAGCACGAACAGCGCCAGGGTCAGCAGGAACGGCGGCAGGTCGCGGCGCGGGTGCATCGCGCTGCGCCACAGCGCCACCGCCACCGCCAGCGTCAGCAGCGGCACCGGTGACAGCCACCAGAAGTTGCCGTCGCTGAACCAGCGTTCCATCACCCGCGACTGCAGGAACGGCAGCCAGGTGCTAACCAGGCCCATGAACACGAGCACCGCCACCATCAGTGGCCGCGTCAGCGACCGCGCCAGCGCCTGCTCCCGGCCGCCGGTCTTGAGGATCAACCAGGTGCTGCCCAGCAACGCATAGCCGGTGACCACCGCCACCCCGGTCAGCATCGAAAACGGGCTGAACCAGCCGAACGCACCGCCGACATAGCGCCCGTCCTGCATCTTCAAACCTTCCACCAGCGCGCCCAGAATCACGCCCTGCGCGAAAGCGGCCAGCAGCGAGCCCAGTGCGAAGGACACGCTCCACAGCCGGCGCGAACGCTGCGCCTTGAAGCGGAACTCGAACGCCACGCCACGGAACACCAGCGCCATCACCAGCAGCAGCACCGGCAGATACAGCGCCGACAGCAGCGCCGCATAGGCCTTGGGAAAGGCGGTCATCAACCCGGCGCCGCCGAGCACCAGCCAGGTTTCGTTGCCGTCCCAGATCGGCGCGGCGGTGTTCATCATCACATCCAGCTGCGACTCGTCCTCGGCGAACGGCGCCAGGATGCCGATGCCGAGCACGAAGCCGTCCAGCACCACGTACATCAGCACGCCAAAACCGATCACCGCGAACCACGCCACCGTCAACACGGTTGCCATGTCCATGTCAGCGCCCCTCCAGCGGTTCATCGGCGCCGGACAGCGGCCGCGCCGGTGTATGCGTGCCGTCATCGCGCGGCGGCTGTTCATGCGGCGCCGGGCCGGAACGCAGGATCTTGGCCAGGTACCAGGTGCCCCAACCGAACACGAACAGATAGCCGATGACGTAGACCGCCAGCGACAGCGCGGTCATCCACGCGCTGTGCGACCCGACCGCATCGGCCGTGCGCAGCACGCCAGACACCACCCACGGTTGCCGGCCCATTTCGGTGACGAACCAGCCGGCCACCAGCGCCATGAAACCGCTGGGCAGCATCCAGTGCCAGCCGCGCAGCAGCCATGTGGACTGCAGCAGGCGTCCACGCCACAGCTGGAAGGCCGAGATCCAGGCCACCAGCAGCATCAGCGTGCCGATCCCGACCATGATGCGGAACGCGTAGAACACCGGCACCACCGGCGGCCGCTCGCTGGCCGGCACCGAGCTCAGCGGCGCAAAGGTGCCATCCAGGCTGTGGGTGAGGATCACGCTGCCGAGCTTGGGAATGGCGATCTCGTAATCGTTGCGTTCTTCTTTTTCGTTGGGCACGGCGAACACCACCAGCGGCACACCCTCACCGGGCGGGGTGTCATGCCAGTGCGCTTCCATCGCGGCGATCTTCATCGGCTGGTGCTTGAGCGTGTTCAGGCCGTGCATGTCGCCGACGAAAATCTGCACCGGCACCGTGAGCGCGGCGAAGGCGACGGCGGCCACCAGCATTTTGCGGCCGGCTTCCAGGTGCACACCGCGGCGCAGGTACCAGGCCCCGACGCCGCCGATGACGAAACAGGTGGTGATGAACGAGCCCAGCGCCATGTGCGCCAGCCGGTACGGGAAGGACGGATTGAACACCACCTGCCACCAGTCCTGGGGATGCACGATGCCGTCGATGATCGTGTAGCCGGCCGGGGTGTGCAGCCAGCTGTTGGAGGACAGGATCCAGAACGTGGAAAACAGCGTGCCCAGCGCCACCATGCAGGTGGAGAAAAAATGCAGCCGCGGTGAGACCCGGTCCCAGCCGAACAGCATCACCCCCAGGAAACTGGCCTCCAGGAAGAACGCGGTGAGCACTTCGTAAGTGAGCAATGGCCCGATCACGGTACCGGCCACTTCGCTCAGGCGTGGCCAGTTGGTGCCGAACTGGAAGGCCATGACGATGCCGCTGACCACGCCCATGCCAAAGGACACGGCGAAGATCTTCTGCCAGAAGAAGAACAGCTCGCGCCAGACCGGATTGCGGGTGCGCAGCCAGCGCCATTCGACGAAGGCCAGCCAGCTGGCCGTGCCGATGGTGAAGGCCGGAAACAGCACATGGAAACTGACAACGAACCCGAACTGGATCCTGGATAACAGCAGCGCGTCCACAGCGCTTCTCCGCACGACGTGTAATTGGGGCAATTCTGGTCCGGTATTGGTTAAGAACGGATGTGACCGGTTGTCGCAGTGCGTCAAACTGCCACCGCGGCACGGCGGCCCGTCCGGCCGCCACGCCCCCACGCGGGCAGCGG
>NZ_BAZI01000345.1 GCF_001310775.1 Stenotrophomonas pictorum JCM 9942 | reverse complement strand
CGCAGCGCGCGCAGGCCGTCGGCGTCCAGCGCGGTGGCGTCCTGGCCGTCGATCAGCACGCGGCCGCCACTGGGTTCCTCCAGCCGGTTGATCAGGCGGATCAGGGTCGACTTGCCGGCACCGGAGTGGCCGATGATGCCGAACACTTCGCCGGCGTGGATCTGCAGGTCGAGCGGATGCAGCGCGGTGATCGCGCGGCCTTCCACCACATAGGATTTGTGCAGGTTCTGGAACTCGATCACTGCCAGGGCAACCGGGGGAGGACGGAACGGGCGTGCAGCCTAGCAGCGCCACGGCTGCGGCGCGCGTGCTGACACCGGGAATCTTATTCCTTTTGGTTCTAAGCGACCGCCCCCGCCCCTCCCTGGCTCAGGGATGGTCCATCGGCGCGGTCCGCCGGGCCTGCTGCACGCGTTCCCGATGCAGCAGGTACAGGCCACTGGCGACGATGATCGCCCCCCCCAGCCAGGTCCAGCGGTCCGGCAGCACGCCCCACAGCAGCAGATCCAGGCCGATCACCCAGACCAGACCGGTGTATTCCAGCGGCGCGATCAGCGAGGCCTGGCCCAGCTGGAACGCGCGGGTCAGCGCGATCTGCCCCAGCGCCCCGGCCAGGCCCATGCCGGCGATCAGCGCCGCGTGCTTCCACTGCAGCGGTTGCCACTGCGGCCAGGCCAGCAATCCGGCACCAACGGCCATGATCAGCAAAAACCACACCACCATGGATTGCGACGTATCGGTACGGGTCAGCAGGCTCACCGTCACCGAGGCGATGGCGTAGGCCAGCGCCGCCACCAGCACCATCAGCCCCGGCAGCGAGATGATGCCCTCCACCCCCGGGCGCAGCACCACCAGCACGCCGACCAGGCCGATGCCGATCGCCACCCAGCGCCGTGGCCCGACGTGTTCGCCCAGCAGCGGCACCGACAGCGCGGCCACCAGCAGCGGCGAGACGAAATAGAGAGTGTAGGCGGTGGACAGCGGCAGCGTGCGCAGCGCATAGACGAAACAGCCGATCATCACCATGCCCAGCACACCGCGCAGCAGATGCAGGCCCCAGCGCACCGGGATGATCGAGCGCGGCCCGGCGGTGGCCAGCACCCACACCAGCACGAACGGCAATGACGCCGCACCGCGCAACATGGTGACCTGCAAGGTGGGATAGCTGGCCGACAGCATCTTCATGCCGGCATCCATCAACGAAAAGAAGGCGACAGCCGCCAGCATCCAGAGGATGGCGTGCGCAGGGGATTTGGTGGAAGGCATGGCGCGATTATCGGTCCTGCGCCTACCGCGGCGCACCCCCATTCAGTGCACTGTGTTCAGCCCGCATCCGGGCGACCGCCGCGCCACCGCCACCGATCGGCCGCGTGCCCAGGGGTGTGCAATCAGCCGCAGGCACCGTGGTCCGACACGCGCCACCGGGCCGGCATCGATCGCCTAGAATGGAGACCGTTTTCATTGATGGGAGCAGGCCTTCATGCCTTCCTTTGACGTCGTCTCCGAAGTTGACAAGCACGAGCTGACCAACGCCATCGACCAGGCCAACCGCGAGCTGTCCACCCGCTTCGATTTCAAGGGTGTGGACGCCAAGTACGTGCTGGAAGACGAGAAGTTGATCAAGCTGACCGCGCCCACCGATTTCCAGCTCAAGCAGATGGGCGACATCCTCAAACAGCGCCTGGGTGCCCGCAGCATCGATTTCCGCTGCATGGAATTCGGCGACATCGAGACCAATCTGGGCGGCGCGCGCCAGCAGGTCACGGTCAAGCAGGGTATCGAGCAGAAGCTGGCCAAGCAGATCGCCGCCAGGATCAAGGAGTCCAAGATCAAGGTCGATACTCAGATCAACGGCGACAAGCTGCGCGTCAATGGCAAAAAGCGCGATGACCTGCAGGAAGTGATGGCGCTGCTGAAGAAGGGCGACTTCGAACAGCCGCTGCAATTCGAGAACTTCCGCGACTGAGCCACGCGGCTGCAGCAGGCACATGCGCTGCTGCGGCCTGTTCCGGCGTGGGGCCGGCCCCATCGCCGAAGCCCGGTCGGCGGAAATCCTTGCCGTACGCCGGGTGCCCATCCCTGCCCGGCGTGTCATGCGCACCGGCACGGTCCAGCGAGGCGCCGCCGCAGCAGGCGTCCAGGGCCACTACAATCACCTGCCCCCGTCCGCCTGCGTAGCCGCCATGAACGAAACCTCCATCGATCCCATCGCCCTGACCCGCCGCTGGGTGGAGAAGGCGGTGATCGGCCTGAACCTGTGCCCGTTCGCCAAGGCGGTCTATGTCAAGGACCAGGTGCGCTTCGTGCTCAGCGATGCCTCCACGCCCGAGGCGCTGCTGGAAGAGCTGGCCGAAGAGCTGGTGCTGTTGCGCGACACGCCGGCCGAGCAGATCGACACCACGCTGATCGTGCATCCGGACGTGCTGACCGATTTCCTGGACTACAACGATTTCCTCGACAACGCCGATGCGGCGGTCGAGGCGCTGGATCTGCAGGGCATCCTGCAGGTGGCCAGCTTCCATCCGGATTACCAGTTTGCCGGCGCGGCGGCCGATGACGTGTCCAACTACACCAACCGCTCGCCCTATCCGACCCTGCACCTGCTGCGCGAAGACAGCGTGGAACGGGCGGTGGCCGCATTTCCCGACCCGGAGGTGATTGTCGAACGCAATATCGCCACGCTCGACAGGCTCGGCGTGGACGGCTGGAACACGCTGCTCGCCGGGGACTGAGCGGCGGTTCCAGGCGCGGACGGTGGTTGAAACGGCGCGGGCCGGAAACGGTCGCGCCGCCGCTGTCGGG
>NZ_BAZI01000344.1 GCF_001310775.1 Stenotrophomonas pictorum JCM 9942 | reverse complement strand
GAGCGGACGCCACTGCGCGCCCGCGTTGCAGCCCAGCGTAGCGATGCAGCGGCCGAAGACGCCGACGCTTGATCACCCCGCCCGCGCGCCCTACGCTGCGGCCACGCCCTGCAAGGAGCTCGCGATGGCATCGGCTTCCCCTGAACTTGAATCGTTCGTCCGCGACGCCCTGATCCGCGGGCATACCCGCCAGCAGGTCAGCCAGGCGCTGCTGGCGGCCGGCTGGAGCAGCGAACAGGCCCGTGGCGCACTGGACAGCTGGGCCGAGGTGGACATTCCCCTGCCGGTGCCGCGCCCCCGTGCCTCACTGTCGGCACGGGAGGCTTTCGTCTATCTGTTGCTGTTCAGCACGCTGTATTTCTTCGCATGGAACCTGGGCAGCCTGCTGTTCAAGCTGATCGAACACGCCCTGCCCGACCCGGCCGATGCCCAGTGGCAAGTGCTGCGACTGGGCCCGGCGATCCGCTGGTCGGTCTCAGCGCTGGTAATCAGCTTCCCGGTATTTGCCTTTCTGTCGCAGCGGATCAGCCGCGACGTGACCCGGCATCCGATCAAGCGGCTGTCACCGGTCCGCTGCTGGCTGACCTACCTGACCCTGTTTATCGCCGCCACCGTGCTGATCGGCGACCTCACCACGCTGGTCTACAACGTGCTGGGCGGCGAGCTGAGCCTGCGCTTCGGCCTGAAGGTGCTGGTGGTCGGCGTGCTGGCCGGTACCGTGTTCGGCTGGTACCTGTGGGACCTGCGCCGCGAGGAGGCCACACCATGAGCCATGGCAACTGGGGCAGCCGCCTGCTGTGGGCCGCCGGCATCGTCACCGCGCTGGCCGTGGCCGCCGGCGTGTGGATCATCGACTCCCCCGCGCAACAGCGCCTGCAACGCCTCGATGACAGTCGCGTACAGGATCTGCGCAATCTCGACAGCGCCATCCGCAGCTACCGGCAAAGCCACGACCAGCTGCCATCGGATCTGGCAGCGCTTGCCGCACAGCCGGGTATGGCGCTGAACCTGTCCGACCCGCAGGGCGGGCCGGACTACCGCTACCGCCGCCTGGATGAGAGCCACTTCGAACTGTGCGCCCGCTTCGCCACCGCCAGCAATGTCGGCCTGCGCCGTGGCACCGCCTTCAACGCATGGAACCACCCGTCCGGTGAGCACTGCTACCGGCGTTCGCTCCAAGATGAGGACTGAGCGGCGGTGAACACGCCGTGCGATCCGCGCCGTGCGCAGCTACGGCGCCTGAAGGCCTATGCGCTGGCGATGCTGCTGGCGATGCTGGCCGGCTTCATCGTCAGTCATCTCAATGACGAGCGTGGCATCTGGGCGTGGGTCGGGGCGTTCTGCGAAGCGGCCACGGTCGGCGCACTGGCCGACTGGTTCGCGGTGGTGGCGCTGTTCCGGCGGCCGTTGAACCTGCCGATCCCGCACACGGCGATCATCCCCCGCAACAAGGAGCGCATCGCCGACAGCCTGGCGGTATTCGTGCGCGACCATTTCCTCGAGCCGCAGGCCCTGCTGGCCAAGCTGAAAGTATTCGATCCTGCCACCCGTCTGGGCGAGTGGCTGTCGCAACCGGCGCAGGCCAGGATGCTGGCCGGGATGGCGCGCGGCTGGGCGGTACAGGCGCTGGATCTGCTGGACGAGGCCGCCGTGCGTCGCTCCATCCAGGGCTTTGTGGTCCAGCAGTTGCGGCAGTGGAACGCGGCGGCCACGGCCGGCGATCTGCTGGGCCTGCTCACCGCCGACAACCGCCACCAGCGCGTGCTCGACGAAGGCCTCACCCGCATCGGCACCTGGCTGGACACCGACAGCGTGCGCCAGCAGGCCTCGGCGCTGATCGTGCGTTACATCCGCAAGGAGTGGCCCAAGTTGGCCAGCACCGTGGACTGGGTCAAACCGGTCGACGAGATCGGCGACTCGCTGGCCGACCGCCTGGCCTGCGCGGCGCTGGAAGAACTGCAGGCGGTGCTGTCGCAGCCGGAGCATCCGCTGCGGCAGGACTATGCGCGCTGGCTGGGCGATTACATGCGCCGGCTGCGCGAAGATCCCGCGCTGGCCAACAGGGTCGACGCGCTCAAGCAGCAGATGCTCGACCACCCGGCGCTGCAGGACTATGTGCAGGGTCTGTGGCAGCGCGTGCACGGCTTCCTGCGCGAGGATCTGGCGCGCGAGGATTCGGCGCTGGCCGGCCATCTGGAGCGCAGCCTCGGCCAGCTCGGCGCCGCCATCAGTCGCGATCCGGCGCTGCGCGATGCGCTCAACCAGCACATGCTGGCCGGCGCCGGGAAACTCACCAACGCCTGCGTGCCGGCGTCACCACCCATATCGCCCAGACAGTGAAAGGCTGGGATGAGGAAAAACTGGTCGAACAGCTGGAACTGAGCGTCGGACGCGACCTGCAGTACATCCGCTTCAACGGCACCCTGGTCGGCGGCCTGATCGGCCTGCTGCTGCATGCCTTGACCGGCTGGCTGCGTTTCTGAGACCGGCTGCTGCGGCATCTGCCGGCATGCAGTAAGCTCCGCCCACTCCGGGGGGATCGATGAAACGTAAACTGCTGGCATTGTCCATCTGCGCACTGGCTGGCGACGCCTGCGCACAACGTGTCTACAAGTGCCTCAAGGGCAGCGAAACCATCTACCAGTCACTGCCCTGCCCGATCGAGCAGGACACCGGCGTCAGCCGCAAGGTGGTGGGCGATCCGCGCCTGACGTACGAGGAACGCTACCGCAACGAGGAAATGCTGCGCCGCGCCCGGGCGCGCATGCAGGCCGACGCCGGCCGTGGCCAGCCGGCCAG
>NZ_BAZI01000343.1 GCF_001310775.1 Stenotrophomonas pictorum JCM 9942 | reverse complement strand
GGCTGCGCTCGCGGCCGGTGACCAGGCTTAGCGCAAGCCCGCTGCGACCGGCGCGACCGGTACGGCCGACGCGGTGCTGGTAGGTGTCGATATCGGTCGCAGCTCGTAGTTGACCACGGCTGCCAGGTCTTCCACGTCCAGTCCGCGGGCGGCCACATCGCTGGCGACGAGTACGTTGCAGCTGCGGTTGGAGAACTGCAGCAGCACTTCGTCGCGGTCACGCTGTTCCATGTCGCCATGCAGCGCGAGCGCGGAGAAGCCGAACTGGCGCAGCGAGTTGGCTACCTCGTCCACGTCCTTGCGGGTGTTGCAGAACACCACCGCCGATTCGGGCGTGTACTTGAGCAGCAGGCCGGCCAGCGCCTTCTGCTTGCTGGACAGCTCGGTTTCGAAGAACAGCTGGTGGATGGACGGCGCCTCGGTCTGGCCGTCGATGGTGACCTCGACCGGCTCGTTGAGCAGCGCCCGGGCCAGCTCGCGGATCGATTCGGGGAACGTGGCCGAGAACAGCAGGCTCTGGCGTTCCTTGTGGGTGCGCCCGGCGATCTCGCGGATCGGCTCCTCGAAGCCCATGTCCAGCATGCGATCGGCCTCATCCAGCACGAAGCAGCGCACCTGGCCCAGGTTCAGCGCGCGCTTGCGGGCCAGCTCCTGGATGCGTCCGGGCGTACCCACCACCACATGCGGGTGATGGACTTCCAGCGAGGCCAGCTGCGGTGCCAGCGGCATCCCGCCGGTCAGCACCAGCAGCTTGAGGTTGGGAATGCCGGTGGCCAGCTTGCGCAGCTGCTTGCCGACCTGGTCGGCCAGTTCGCGGGTCGGGCACAGCACCAGCGCCTGTACCCGCAGGGTGGCCGGATCGAGCCGGTGCAGCAGGCCCAGACCAAAGGCGGCGGTCTTGCCGCTGCCGGTCGGGGCCTGGGCGATCACATCGCGGCCTTCCAGGATCGGCGGCAGGCTCTGCGCCTGTACCGGGGTCATCGTGGTGTAGCCCAGCGCGTCGATGCCGGGTGCGAGTGCCGGGGACAGCGGCAGGGAGGAGAAGTCGGTCATGCCGCATTTTCGCAGATGCCGCATGACCGTGCCTGCCGCCGTGCATTCAGAGCAGGGCACCGATACCCAGGTTGATCGCCATGCCGCCGGCCAGCAGCCAGACAAACAGCAGCGCGGCCAGCAGCATCGGCTTGGCGCCGGCCTGGCGCAGGGCCGAAACGTGGGTGGTCAGGCCCAGCGCGGCCATCGCCATCGCCAGCAGCGCGGTGTCCAGTTCGACCAGCAGGCCGACCAGCGGTGCGGGCAGCAGCTGCAGCGAGTTGAACGCGACCATGCCGACGAAGCCGAAGGCGAACCAGGGGATGGCGATCTTCGAACGCTGCCCCTTGGCGGCGCCCTTGCCACGGGCCAGCAGCGCCGACAGGCCGACCAGGAACGGCGCCAGCATCATCACCCGCACCATCTTGGCGATAACCGCGGCATCGCCAGCCTCGGGGCTGATCGCGCGGCCGGCCGCCACCACCTGCGCCACTTCATGCACGGTGGAGCCGGTGAAGATGCCGAAACCGGTTTCATCCAGCGGCATCCAGCCCGCGCCCAGGCCCCACTGGTAGATCGCCGGGTACAGGAACATCGCCACGGTGCCGAACACCACCACCGTGGCCACCGCCACGGCGACCTGCTCGGCACGGCCTTTGACCACCGGCTCGGCCGCCATCACCGCCGCCGCACCGCAGATCGAGCTGCCGGCGCCGATCAGCAGCGCCTGGTTGCGGTCCATGCCCAGCACTCGGGTACCCAGCCACCAGGCCAGGGCGAAGGTCGAGCACAGCACCAGCGCATCGATCAGTACGCCGGCGGTACCGACCTGGCCGATGTCCTGCAGGGTCAGGCGCAGGCCGTAGAGGATGATGCCGGCGCGCAGCAGGGTGGACTTGGAAAAGCCCACGCCGGTGGCGGCGCGCGGCGCGATGCGCCCGTAGATCGAGTTGCCCAGCACGATGCCGATCACGATGGCCAGGGTCAGGGCGCTGATGCCGTGGCTCTGTATCCACGGCAATGTGCCCAGCCAGATCGACAGCGCGGCCACGGCCGCTGTCAGTACCAGGCCGGGGATACGTGAAGAGGCGGGAGTGTTCATAACGGTCGGTTATCAGGAGATGGCTAATCTTGATCCGATGAAACCAATCCGTAAAACGGATTATATTTGTAATATCGACCTGGTTTTCGGGTAATTCATGCACCTCTCACTGCGCCAGCTGCAGATCTTCACCGCCATCGCCGAGAACGGCACCACCACGGCCGCCGGTGAGAGCATCGGTCTGTCGCAATCCGCCGTGAGCGCCGCCTTGAGTGAGCTGGAGAGCCTGCTGGGGCTGGCATTGTTCGACCGGATCGGCCGCCGGCTGGTGCTCAACGGCCATGGCCGGGCGCTGCTGCCGCAGGCGCATGCCGTGCTGGCCGGGGTGGCCGATATCGAACGGCGCTTCCGCGCCGGGCGTGAAGCCGGAGCGCCGGTACGCTGGCGGCTGGGGGCCAGCACCACGATCGGCAACTACCTCATGCCGGGGCTGATCGCCGATCTGCAGGATGCCAATGAGCAGGCCCATGTCGATCTGAGCATCGGCAACACCCGCGAGGTGGCCGCGGCTGTGCAGCAGCTACAGGTGGACATCGGCCTGATCGAGGGGCCCTGCCATGAGCCGGGGCTGGAGCTGGTGCGCTGGCGTGAGGATGAGCTGGTGATTGTCTACGGCCCGCGGCACCCACAGGCCGCGGAATGGGCGCAGGGGGCCGGGGAGGTCGCGCTGCGCCAG
>NZ_BAZI01000342.1 GCF_001310775.1 Stenotrophomonas pictorum JCM 9942 | reverse complement strand
CATCGGCGGTGGCCTGCACCACCATCGCCACACTCAGCCCGCGCAGCAACGCGGCCAGCTGCGCGGCGAAGCCGTCCTCGCGCTCCATGCTGCGGGCATGGTCGGCCGCGGCCAGCGACATGCGCAGGGTGTGATCCCACAACAGCCGCGAGAAGCGGCCGCCGTCGCGGTCGGAGGGATTCATCACCGGCTGGATCAACGCCGCCGAGATGATCTGGCGGATGCCGTCGTTGCCCACCAGCGTCACCGCCCGCTCGATGCTCTGCACCTCGCGGCGCTGGAAGCGGTACAGCGGGCTGTTGGCGATCCGCAGCAGGTTGACCGCCAGCACCGGATCACTGCCGATAATGCGGCTGATCGAACGCGCCGAAGCGGTGCTGTCATTCACGCTCTGGATCAGCTGGGGCAGCAGTTGTGGACGGCGCGGCGTGTAGCGCGGCGACAGGTCCGCCCGTCCCAGCGTGGTGCTGACCTCGGTGAGCAGGGCCTGATGTGCCGGCCCCGGCGTTTCCTCGGGCAGCGCGGGCAGGCCCAGTGCCAGCACATGGAACTGCTGGCGCAATGCGCTCAGTGCAATGGGTTGCACCTGCGGCAATGACGCCTGCGGGCCGGTGTCGGAAGGTGACCGCGACGACCAGCGCGCAGGCAGCTTCCGGCCTCCGGCCAGACGCGCGATCAGAACCACTGCCAATGCAGCCGCGATGGCCGCCAGAATCACCATGTTCAACGTATGCGCCATCCGTGCAGAACCCCACCATCCCTATCGGCCGTGGCGGCAGCGAGTTGAGCAGAGCGCCGAACAACGCCCGGCGCCCAGGCAACCGGCCCCGGACAGGGCCGGCGTGACGCGGTGTTGCTTACTCTTCGACCTTTTCCAGGACGATCCCCATCGGGCCTTCCAGCGAACCGTCTTCCTTGATGGTGAAGTTCAATTGGGCATTGCCCTGCGGCAACTGCACTTTCAGCGACTGGCCGTCGCGTTCATAGCTCATCTTCTGTGACACGCCCATGGCTTCAACCGTCACCTCGCCATTGGACTGGAAGGCATAACGGGTGATCCCCAGCTGATCGCCATAGGTGCCGTTCAAACCCTGGCTACATGCAGACAACAGGCACAGTAGTGCCACGCCAAAAAGCTTTTTCATTGTTTTCCCCTGTGATGTGTAGATACCGCGCTTCCATACGCCGCTTCCGGCGCCGGCGATTCTGGCACATCAACGCTCGCTGGCGCCCGTCGTTACCGGTGTTTGCGTGGCGGTGGTGGGAACAACGCGGCGCACCAGCACCAGCGCGAATGTCAGCCCCGCACCGATGGTCAGCACCGCACCGGTGGCGAACGCGCTGGCCAGGCCGACCTGCGAGGCAATCAATCCGGCCACCACCATGCCCAGTCCGATGCCGACATCCAGCGCGGAGAAATAGGTGGCCACCGCGGTACCGCGCTGCGCATGCCCGCCCAGATTTACCATCATCGTCTGGTAGGCCGGATAGACCACGCCAAAGCCGAAGCCGACCAGCACGCCGGCGGCGTAATACAGCCCCGGCCCCGGCGCCATGGCCATCATCCCCAGCCCGGCCACAATCGCGGCGGTGCCGCCATGGGTGGCCCGCACCACGTTGCCGCCATCGATCAGCCGCCCGGAGAACGCACGCGAAACCATCATTCCCACCGCCATCAGGGTGAAGAAGATCCCGGTGTTGGCCGCACCCAGCTGCTTGCCATAGATCGCCGCGAACGCCAGCAGCATGCCGTAGCCCAGCCCGATCACCGCCAGATTCAACGCCAGTGGCAGACCCCGCACCAGCAGGAACCGGTCCAGCGACAGCACCGTTGCCGTGCCCCGGCGCTGCTTGTGTGATGAACGCACGCGGGTGGCCACCAGCAATCCGCCAATACCGGCGCCGATGGACACCTTGAAGATCAGCTCGAACGGATAGTGGTCCATCAGCCACAGCCCCACCATCGGCCCCAGCGCCATCGCCAGACTGCTCATCAGACCGAAAAAGCCGATGCCCTCCCCGCGGCGCACCGAGGGAATGATGTCGATCGCCTGGGTCGCCGCCGCCGTGCTGAGCACCGCGAAGGTCACGCCGATGCCCAGCCGCACGATCACGAAGGCCAGGACGGTATGCGCCAGCAGATAGCCGGACGTGAGCAGCACATACCCGGCCAGCGCCGCCAGGTAGGCATGTTTGGCATTGAATCGGTCGACGATGAAGCCGGAAAACGGCCGCACCAGCAGCGCGGCGATCACATAGCTGGAAAGAATGCCGCCCACCGTCGCTTCACCGATCTGCAGCTGCTCCACCAGGTGGAACGGCAACGTCGGCATCAACACGTAGAACGACAGGCCCATCAGGAAGTTGGCCAGGCACGCCAGCAGGAAACCCGGCGTCCACAGGACAGGTTTGAGCTCGGTCATATTGCAGCCAGTCTAGCCAGCGGCGCATGACCTGCCGCGGAACGCCCTGCGCCGGCCGCCCGAAGCGATGACGGCGCACCGCCGCTGCGCTTAAGCTGGCCGCCACCGCGCTGCCGGAGCCGCCCATGACCCGCCTGCTGATCGTGCTGTCGATGCTGCTGATGTCCACCGCCTGCACCCTTGCACGCACGAGTACGGCGGTCGCCGGCCGCGGTCATTTCGAAGCGCGCGAGCTGCCGTTCGAGGGCCGCCTGTTCCGCTACCAGGTCTTCGTTCCGGCCCGCCGGGATCCGTCCGGGACACCGGTCGTGCTGTTCCTGCATGGCTCGGGCGAGCGCGGCGACGATGGCCGCCGCCAGTTGCTGGCAGGGCTCGGCCCGTGGCTG
>NZ_BAZI01000341.1 GCF_001310775.1 Stenotrophomonas pictorum JCM 9942 | reverse complement strand
GGCTTCGCCACTCTGGCAGCCGGCAAGGCTGGCGAGCAGGGCGGCGGCGAGCAGGTGCTTGCGCATCGGTGATCCTATGGGGCGATTGATGTCTGCCAGCATAGGTGCTGTGGTGGCGGCCGCACCTGCCGTTGGTTGGTGTAGCGCTGCCGGGGTGGCCCGCAGGCCAACCGGCCGCTGCCCGGGAGCCCCCGCGAAGCCAGGGGCATCCCCGTGGTGGCATGACGCCGGTATTGCCGCCATGAGCTGGCGGCGCGGTCAGCCTTCGTCGTGCTCGTATTCGACAAAAACATCCAGCGTCCGAGCGAGCCGCTCTACCGCCAGATGCACGTTCTGGGAGGTGGCGGCGTTGCCGACTTCGATTTCCAGTTCATGGATTCCCGGGCCATGTTCATCGGACAGCCCTGCCGAGCTGGAGTCCTCATCATCCAGATGGGGCATCAGATCGTCGGTTTCCTCGATGTGTTCGACGCCCTCCAGGCTGGACAGCAGGTTGCTGATGGCACGCGCGTCGTCGGCGCTGCCGGTAATGCGGATACGCAGGATGGGCATTGGGAACCTCCGGGCAATGGAGCGCCAGCATAGGTACGGCGCGGAAAAGGACGGGTGAAGCGCACGTGGGAAATCGCGGCGCTTCATACCGGGGTGTTTGCCGGGCCCGCATGCGGTGCAGGCGGTTCTGACCGGTGCGGGGAGCCTGTTGCAGTGCAGTGGACGAGCGCTCGCGTACGTTGGGATGGACGCCTTCAGGCGTGTCCCCATCCGCCTGCGGGGGCGACCGCCGCGCGGCGGTACACCCATGCCGGACTAGGCGCCGCGCTTATCCGGCGGGGGACGCCAGTGGCGCGAAACGGCGCACCGGCTGGCCGTCGATGACCACGGTTTCGCAGAACATCGCGTACGGCCGCACCCACAGTCCGCCTTCACCGTAGAGCGCACGGTAGACCACGACCGGCTCCAGGGTTTCGCTGTGGCGGGCGACGCCAAGGACCTCGTAGTCCATGCCCTTGTAGTGGCGGTAGCGGCCGGGGGCCAGTTCGGGGGCGGGGGCGAGCTCGGACATAGTGGTTCTCAATCGGTGGGGGAATTACTTCACGGCGCTGCCAACGCGCACCGGCAGCGGGATGTTGCACAGGTCGATATGCCCGGCGGCGCGTTTGTAGAAACCATCGACGCGGTTGCGGCGGGCTTCCACGGTGGCGGCGAAGGTTTTCGAATCGGTGCGCAGCACCTGCAGCGGCACGCGCTGCTCGACCGGCAAGGTGCTGGCCAGGGTGATGGCCTTGATCGGTGTGCGCTGCGCGGCATCGTCGTAGAAGCCCATCGGCTCGGGGCCGCGCTGGATCGCGCTGAGCAGCTCCATGCCCTTGAGCACACGGCCGACCAGGGTGATGTTGCGGTCCAGCTGGCGCGGCGACTGGCCGATGACGACATACAGCTCGGCGCCGAGGCTGCTGTCCTCGGCGTTGTTGCGGCCGGCTCCGAGCGCGCCATAGCAGTGCGCCAGCCAGCTGTGCTGGCCATCGCTGCCGACGGCGAAGTCACCGACAAAGCCGGTCTGTGTGGCCCAACCATCGCGGTCGGGCAGGGCGGTGAAGGCCAGGCCTTGGGCGGGGCGCTGGAATTCGGCCGGCAGGTGGGTTCTGGCGCTGCCCATGGACCTGGCCTTGGCGGCGTCATCGGCCTCGGCATCGCCGAACTGGACCACGAAATTGTCCTGCGCGCGGTAGATGCTCAGCCCGTCCCAGAAGTGCTCGCGCGCCAGGGTGCGGATGTTGCCGACGTGTTCGGGGGCGAAGTCCGGCGCCAGCTCGATGATCACCCGGCCGCCGTCCACGTCCATATAGAGGAGGTTTTCCGGCGCCGGCGTGTGCCAGTCGCTGGCCGGTGAGGCGTCGATGATCTCCTGCGCGCTGCGGTATTTGGCCGGGGCGTCGGCGGCCAGCAGCGGAAGCGGAGACAGGGCCAAGGCCAGGGTCAACAGCGAACGGCGAAGCGTCATCGGGCACTTTCCTGAACGGGTGTTGGCCGATTCTGCGGGATCGCCGGGCCCCGCGGCCAGTCCATGCGCAGGATGGGGTGACTATCGGCACATTCACTATAGCGAACTAAACACTAGTGTTGCCTTCAGGCTAGTGTGCAGGAGTGAGGGCCATGAGTGAGCTTGATGCCCAGCTACGCAAGTTCCAGAAAGAACTCAGTACCGGCACGGTGTCGCTGGCGTTGCTGGCGGTGCTGGCCAAGGCGCCCGAGCCGCTGTACGGCTACCTGATCGCCAAGGAACTCGAGCGCGTGGGCGAAGGGGTGCTCAGCGGCAAGCAGAGCGCGCTGTACCCGGTACTGCGCAATCTGGAAGGCGCCGGGCTGCTGGAAAGTCACGTTGAACCGTCGGTGGCCGGTCCACCGCGCCGCTATTACCGCATCAATGACGACGGTCGTGCCGTTCTGCGGCAGTGGATCGCCGCCTGGAAGGCCACCCGCGACTCGGTCGAGTCCGTACTGGAAGGAATCAACTGATGAACATCGAAAACACCGCGCGGCAGCTGCCGACGACGATTCCCGAATACCTGGAGCAGTTGCGCACGGCGCTGGCCGGCGCGGACCCGGCGATGATCCAGGACGCGCTGTACGACGCCGAGGAATACCTGCGCTCGGAACTGGCCGAGCAGCCGGGCAAGAGCGAGGCCGAGGTGATCGCCGGGGTCGCCGGCAGCTACGGCGCACCGGAGGAAGTGGCCGAGATCTACCGCGAGACCGAAGTGACGGTGAACCGCGCCCTGCGCACGCCGCGTGCCAGCGCTGGACCGGTGGTGCCGGTGATGGCGGCGGC
>NZ_BAZI01000340.1 GCF_001310775.1 Stenotrophomonas pictorum JCM 9942 | reverse complement strand
CAGCCGCGCCCGCCCCGGCAGGCCGGCCCTGGCCGCGACCTCGCCATAGCCCAGCACCTGCCCATACGGAATCTGCCGGATCACCTGGTAGATCCGTACGTGACCCACTGCCGGAGCCGGCCCCGCACTCATTGCTTCTTCGCCACGCCGCTGCCCACCAGCAGCACCCCGCCCAGCACCAGCAAGGTGCCGGCGCTCTGCCACGGGCCCATCGGTTCGTCGAGCAGCCATACACTCAGCACAATGGTGGAAACCGGACCCAGCATACTCACCTGCGCGGCCAGCGATGACCCGATGCGCTTGACCCCGACCATGATCGCCAGCACCGGCAGCACCGTGCACACGGTGCCGTTGAGCAGCGACAGCCCATACACCGGCGGCGCATACGTCCACAGCGCCGCCACCGGCTGGAACAGCAGGTACTGGCCGATGCACAGCACGCAGGCCACCGTGCTGGCATAGGCCGTCAGCCGTACCGCGCCGATCCGCGCCACCGCCTGGCCGCTGCCGAACAGATAGACGGCGTAACTCAGTGCACTGGCGAACACCAGCGCCGAACCGAGCAAGGTGCGAGCCCCATCAAGCCGGATGTCATGGCCGAAGGCCAGCAACACGCCCAGATAGCTCACCGCCAGCGCCGCCACCTGCCGCCGCGTCGGCCGCTGCTTGAGCACCACCAGCGCGATCAGCACCACCAGCGTCGGGCTCAAGTACAGGATCAGTCGCTCCAACGTCGCGGTGATGTACTTCAGGCCCAGGAAATCCAGATAGCTGGACAGGTAGTAACCGGTAAAACCCAGCACCGCCACCCGCCACAGATCACCGCGCGCCAACGGCGACGCGCGGCGCGCGGCCCAGATCCCCATCGCCAGGAAAAATGGAAACGCCACCAGCATGCGCAGCGCCAGCAATGCGGTGGCATCCACGCCATGCCGGTAGGCCAGCTTGACGATCACCGCCTTGCCCGAGGCCATGATGGCGCCGGCGCCGGCCATCAGCAGGCCGCTGACCAGCACGCGACGGGAACTGCTTGGCAGCGGCGAGGAAGCGGATGGCAAGCCCGCAACCGGCGATCCGGTCACGCGCGGGGAAGAAGGAGTCACGGGACGACAGCATCGCAGGGGGAGATGAGCGGCCCATTATCCGGCCGCGTCCAGCGGCATGAAACCGGCCAGCGCTCCATGGTCAGCGCATCAGCACCACTTCCTCGGCCGAGGTCGGGTGGATGGCCACCGTGTCGTTCATCTGCGCCCGGGTGATGCCGGCCTTCAGGGCCACCGCAAAGCCCTGCAGGATCTCGTCGGCGCTCTCACCCAGCAGGTGGATGCCGACGACTTTCTCCTCTTCGCCCGCGCAGACCATCTTGAACACGGTGCGCAGCTCGCCCTCGCCCAGCGCCTGCAGCATCGGCCGGAACCGGCTGTGGTAGGTGCTTACCCTGTCAAAGCGCTTGCGCGCCTCCTCCTCGCTCAGACCCACGCTGCCCAACGGCGGATGCGAGAACACCACGCTGGGCACGTTGTCGTAGTCCAGCCGCGCCTGCGGCTGGCCACCGAACAGGCGGTCCATCAAGCGGCGCGCGGCGGCCACCGCCACGGGCGTCAAGGTCACGTGCCCGGCCACATCGCCGACCGCGTGGATGCTCGGCACCGCACTGGTCTGGAATGCGTCGACCACCACCTGGCCCTTCTCACCCAGCACCACACCGGCCTGCTCCAGCCCCAGATCCCGGGTGTTGGGCGCCCGCCCGGTAGCGAAGATCACCTGCTCGAACACTGCCTGCTCCGTTCCGTTGTCCAGGGTGGCGCGGATCTGCCCACCGTCCTGCTCCAGCCGCTGGATCTGGCAGCCGAAGTGCAGCTCCACCCCCTGCAGGCGCAGGTTCTCAATCAGCTGATCGGCCAGCTCGGCGTCGAAGCGTTCCAGCAGACGCTGCCCGCGCACCAGCATCACCACCTCGGCGCCCAGCGCGCGCAATACGCCGGCCAGCTCCACCGCGATATAGCCGCCACCGACGATTCCAACTCGGGACGGACACCGGCGCAGTGCGAAGAAATCATCGGATACCCCCCCCAGCTCCGCGCCGGGGAAACGCGGGCGCACCGGCTGGGCGCCGGTGGCGATGACGATGTGCTGCGTACGCAGCCGGGTGCCATCGGCACATTCGACCGTGTGCGCATCGATCACCCGTCCGCGCTGGTGCACGCGGGTGACGCCGGTTTCGTCCAGGCGGCGCTGGTAGCTGACGTGGATATTGGCGATGTACTGCTGGCGCTGCCGCACCAGTTCGGGCCAGTCCACCCGCGGTCTCTGCGGCACGTCGAAGCCCAGCCGCGACGCCAGCGTGATGCGCTCAGCCAGCTCCGCCGCCAGCCACATGGCTTTTTTCGGCACGCAGCCGACATTGACGCAGGTGCCGCCCAGATCCCCCGGCTCGAGCATCGCCACGCGCGCGCCATAGGACGCGGCGCGGAACGCGGCGGCCAATCCGCCCGAGCCCCCCCCGATCACCACCACATCGAAATCGCGTGCGCTCATTGCACGCCCCCGCCATGAGGGAAGATCAGGGCGGTTACGGGCGCGCGGCCAGTCGTCAGGTCAGTCATCGCTTGTCAGCTCCCACTCCACACACCGGTCCGGAGCATGCCATGAGCGGCCGCGAGCCAGGCGTGAGCATGCCGCGACGCGCGTGTCTGGCACCATCAACGCGATCTGAATTCGGCACGCATCCCGATCGCGCGAGCTCGACCAACACCGACGTCGCGGCAAGTCCGATGGCGCCGCCGTTGTCATCAGCGCATCCGCGGCCAGCGACCTACTGCGCCGCGTCGCGG
>NZ_BAZI01000339.1 GCF_001310775.1 Stenotrophomonas pictorum JCM 9942 | reverse complement strand
CAGCAGCGTCAAGTTGGCGTAGGCCAGCACCAGCCACTTGCTGCCGGCCTCGGCGAATTCCACCTGCACCCGCGCATGCGCGCCGCTGCCTTCATAGTCGGTGACCATGCCTTCGCCGAACTTGGGGTGGGTGACCAGCGCACCGAGCCTGATCGGCGGCAGCTCGATGCTGGCGTGGCCGCCCATCACCCGGTTGGCGCCCAGCGAGGCCGGTCGCGACACCTGCACCTTGGGGCGAACCTCGTTGAGCAGCTCGCGCGGGATCTCGCGCAGGAAGCGTGATGGCAGGCTGTAGTTGTCCTGGCCATGGATGCGACGCGACTCGGCATAGCCGAGCACCAGTTGCTGCCGTGCGCGGGTGATACCCACATAGGCCAGACGCCGCTCCTCCTCCAGCCGCCCGCTCTCTTCCAGCGACCGCGCGCTCGGGAACAGGCCTTCCTCCATGCCGGCCAGGAACACCAGCGGGAATTCCAGGCCCTTGGCCGAGTGCAGTGTCATCAGCTGCACGCCCTCCTCGCCCGCCTGGGCCTGGCCTTCGCCCGCCTCCAGAGAGGCATAGGACAGGAACGCGACCAGCTCGCTCATGTCCTCGGCGCCTTCTTCGATATCGTCTTCGCGGCGCACGAAACGCGAGGCCACCGAGACCAGTTCGTCCAGGTTGTCGATACGCGATTCCGAATCCAGCGCATTGCGACTTTCCTTGCCCCAATGCTCGCGCAAGGCCGAGCGTGCCAGCACGTGATCGATCCGCTCGGCCAGATCCATCTCACCGGATTCGGCAGCAAGCTGGCCGATCAGGGTGATGAAACCGGCCAGCGCATTCCTGGCGCGCGAGGTCAGGTCGGTGCCCTGGGTAGCCAGCATCGACGCTTCCCACAGCGACAGCGCCTGCTGCCGCGCGATGCGCCGCACCTCATCCAGCGTGCGCTCGCCAATGCCGCGCGTCGGCGTGTTCACCGCGCGCTCGAACGCGGCGTCATCGTTGCGGTTGGTCATCAGCCGCAGGTAGGCGAGTGCATCCTTGATTTCGGCACGTTCGAAAAAGCGCATGCCGCCGTACACGCGGTACGGCACCTGCTCGCTGAGCAGGGCTTCTTCAAACGCGCGCGACTGCGCGTTGCTGCGGTAGAGCACGGCGACATCGCCATAGCTGCCACCATCGCGCACCCACTGGCGGGCGCGCTCGACCAGATAGCGCGCCTCGTCCATCTCGTTGTAGGCGGCGAACAGGTCGATCGGATCGCCATCACCGCTGTCGGTCCACAACTGCTTGCCGATCCGGTCCGGGTTGTGTGCGATCACCGCGTTGGCGGCGTTGAGGATGTTGGCGCTGGAACGGTAGTTCTGTTCCAGGCGGATGGTCTGCGCGCCGGGGAAATCCTTCAGGAAGCGCTGCACATTCTCGACCTTGGCGCCACGCCAGCCGTAGATGGCCTGGTCATCATCACCGACCACGAACACGTTGCCACTGTCACCGGCCAGCACCCGCACGAAGGCGTACTGGATGGCGTTGGTGTCCTGGAACTCGTCGACCAGGATCTCGCGAAAGCGCGCGCGATAATGCGCCAGCAGTGCCGGGTTGTCGCGCAGCAATTCATGCGCGCGCAGCAACAGCTCGGCGAAATCGACCAGCCCGGCGCGGTCGCAGCGTTCCTGGTAAGCGGCGTAGGCCTGACGCATGGCCTCGCCCCAGTGGTCATGCGTCTCGGGCTGGATGTGCGCCGGACGCCGGCCCTCATCCTTCTGCGCGTTGATCCACCACATCACCTGCTTGGGCGGGTACTTGCCGTCGTCCAGCTCCAGCTGCTGCACCACACGCTTGACCAGCCGCAGCTGATCGTCCGAATCCATCACCTGGAAGGCTTCGGGCAACCGGGCATCGGCCCAGTGCAGGCGCAGCAGACGATGGGCCAGACCGTGGAAGGTGCCGACCCACATGCCGCGGCTGCCCTGGGCCAGCTGCGCGTCGATGCGATGACGCATCTCGCCGGCCGCCTTGTTGGTGAAAGTCACCGCGAAGATGCCATGGGTCGGCACGCCGATGACTTCGTTGAGCCAGGCGATACGGTGGGTAAGTACGCGGGTCTTGCCGGAACCGGCGCCAGCGAGGATCAGGTGATGACCGGGAGGCGCGGAAACGGCCTCGCGCTGGGCTGCATTCAGCCCGTCGAGCAGGTGGGAAACATCCATGGACGTATTTTACGGGAAGCGCCCGGTCCCCGCCGCATGGCGGCTAGGGCTGCAGCTGCTGCAACAGGGTCGTGGCCGCGTGTGCGGCCTGCCCGCGCAGTTCGGGGATGGCCAGGCTTTCCCACAACCGGCCGATGCGCAGGCTGCCCAGCACCTGCAGGCGTGTCTCGATAGTGCCGTGGGCATCGATCAGGCTGCCATCGGGCGCGCTGTCGATACCGATCCCGTGCGGTCCCGGACGCGCTACGCCACTGCCGAGCAGCTGCTGCAGCAAGGTGTTGCGCATGGCCTGCGCCCGCATCTCCACACCGGTGGCGTTGACCACACAGTGCACATCCAGCTGCAGCGGCCGACGACGGATGTCGTGGGCCAGCAGTTGCACGCAGGCCCCTTCGCTCACTACCGCCTGCAAGCGGCCGCGATGCACCTGCAGGCGTCCCTGCTCGGCCAGTGTCAGCAGCTGCGCGTGCACCGGTGCGGCAACGCGGTGCCGGTGCACGTCCCAGTAACGCACCACGTGGCGCAGAAAGCGCCGCTGGTCATCGAACGACAGCGACTGCCACAGCGCCTGGCCCAGCGGGCGGATGCGCTCCATTACGCTCTGCCACGGAATGCCGCGCGCACTCGCCTCGGCCGCATGCCGGCGCAG
>NZ_BAZI01000338.1 GCF_001310775.1 Stenotrophomonas pictorum JCM 9942 | reverse complement strand
CGCCGCGCGGGCGGTTGCCGCGCGCGTGGCCGAGGAACTGGGTACCGAGCTGGGCTCGGTGGTTGGCTACCAGGTGCGCTTCACCGACAAGGTGGGCGAAGACAGCCGCATCAAGTTCATGACCGACGGTATTTTGCTGGCCGAGATCGCCTCGGATCGCTGGCTGTCGCGCTATGACACGCTGATCATCGACGAGGCGCACGAGCGCAGCCTCAATATCGATTTCCTGCTGGGCTATCTGAAGCAGTTGCTGCGCAAACGCCCGGACCTGAAACTGATTGTCACCTCGGCCACGATCGACACCGAGCGCTTCTCGCGGCATTTCGACGATGCGCCGGTGGTCAGCGTGGAAGGGCGTACCTATCCGGTGGAGGTGCGTTACCGGCCGCTGGAGGGCGGCGCGCGCGAAGATGACGCCGCTGACGGCGACAGTGACGGCGAGCGCAGCGTCAACCAGGCCATTGTCGCGGCCATCGACGAGATCACCCGCGCCGATCCGCGCGGCGACGTGCTGGTGTTCCTGCCCGGCGAGCGCGAGATCCGCGATGCGCACCAGGCGCTGGAACGGCGCAAGTACCGCGAAACCGAGGTGCTGCCGCTGTATGCGCGGCTCTCGGCCAAGGACCAGGACCGGGTGTTCAATCCCGGTCCGAAACGGCGGCTGGTGCTGACCACCAATGTCGCCGAAACCTCGCTGACGGTGCCGCGCATCCGCTATGTGGTCGATCCGGCTACGCCCGCATCAAACGCTACAGCCCGCGGCAGAAGCTGGACCGGCTGCATATCGAGCCGGTTTCGCAGGCCAGTGCCAACCAGCGCAAGGGCCGCTGCGGGCGTGTTTCTGAAGGTGTCTGCTACCGGCTGTATGCCGAGGCCGACTTCCAGGCGCGCCCGGAGTTCACCGATCCGGAAATCCGCCGCTCGTCGCTGGCCGGGGTGATTCTGCGGATGCTGCAGCTGGGGCTGGGGCAGATCGAGGAGTTCCCGTTCCTGGAGGCACCGGACGAGCGCGCGGTGGCCGATGGCTGGCAGCAGCTGGCCGAACTGGGCGCGGTCGATGGCGAGCGCAAGCTCACCGCGATCGGCCGGCAGATGGCCCGCCTGCCGGTCGACGTGAAACTGGCGCGGATGCTGGTGGCCGCGCAGAAGAGCGGGTGCCTGCGGGAGATGCTGGTGATCGCCTCGTTCCTGGGCATCCAGGACCCGCGCGAGCGGCCACCCGAGGCGCGCGAAGCGGCCGACAACGCGCATGCGCTGTTTGCCGATACGCGCTCGGAGTTCCTCGGCATCCTGCGCTTGTGGAATGCCTATCGCGACGCGCACGAAGAGCTCACCCAGTCCAAGCTGCGTGACTGGTGCGGGCGCCACTTCCTGGGCTTCCTGCGCATGCGCGAATGGCGCGAGCTGCATCGGCAGTTGCGCCTGCTGTGTGATGAACTGGGCTGGGACAGCAGTCAGGGCGAGGAATTTGGCAAGGCACTGTTGTCGGCACCGCCGGCGCTGCCGGCCGGAGGCGATGCCGAAGCCAAGCGCAAGGCCACCCGTGGCGAGCAGCACAAGGCCGCACGCCTCGCACGCGAAGGCAAGACGGAGCCGCCGCGTGCCGCAGTGAAAAACAACCCGGCCGGCCCCGCTGCCCAGCCGCAGACCGCGATGACCACGGTTCCGGACAAAGCCCGTATCGCCGCCTATCAGACGCTGCATCGGGCCATCCTCGCCGGCCTGCCGACGCAGGTGGGCCATCGCACCGAGAAGGGCGATTTCCAGGCGCCGCGTCAGCGCCGCTTCCATCTTTTCCCCGGCTCGGCGCTGGCCAAGCGGCCGCCGCCGTGGGTGCTCAGTGCCACGCTGCTCGATACCCAACGCATCTGGGGCATGACCAACGCTGCGATCGAGCCGGACTGGGTGATCGCCGAGTTGCCGCACCTGCTCGCCCGCAAGCATTTCGACCCGCACTGGTCGCGCGCGCAGGGGCAGGTTCTGGCCTCCGAACAGATCAGTCTGTTCGGGCTGGTACTGGCGCCGAAGAAGCCGGTGCACTACGGCCGCATCCATCCCGGTGAAGCGCACGACATCTTCGTGCGGCAGGCGCTGGTGACCGGCGAGATCAACACCCGGGCCGGCTTCGTGGCCGACAACCTGAAGGTGCTGGAGCAGGCGCGCGAAGAAGAAGCCAAGTTGCGCCGCGCCGGCATCGTCGCCGATGAGGACTGGCAGGCACGCTGGTATCTGGACCGCATTCCTTCGGAGATCTATTCGGTCGCACTGCTCGACAGCTGGTGGAAAGCGCTGGCACCGGACAAGCGCCGAAGCCTGCAGTGGTCGCTGACCGATCTGCTGCCGGGCGAGGGTAGCGAGCAGGACCGCTATCCGAAATATTTCCCACTGGGCGATGCACGCCTGGCGATGCACTACCGGTTCGAGCCCGGCAGCGAGGATGATGGCGTCACCCTGGATGTACCGCTGCACCTGCTCAATGCGCTGGACCCGGCACGGCTGTCCTGGCTGGCCCCGGGCTTCGTCGCCGAAAAGGCCGCGGCGTTGATCCGCAGCCTGCCCAAGGCGATGCGCCGCAATTATGTGCCGGCACCGGATTTCGGTCGTGCCTTCTTCGAGGCGTGGCCGCAGCCGTCGCCCGACGATATCCGCGGCGAGCTGGCGCGGTTCCTGTCCAAGGCCACCGGCGCCAAGGTGGCGGCCACCGATTTCGATCTCGACGCACTGGAGCCGCATCTGCGTATGAATCTGCGCGTGTGTGACGAGCGCGGCAAGCTGCTGGGCATGTCGCGTGATCTGGAGGCGCTGCGTGCACGTCTGGGCGAACGTGCCGGCACCGCGTTCGCCGCCCGTGCCGGCAAGGCCCTGGCGGCCGAA
>NZ_BAZI01000337.1 GCF_001310775.1 Stenotrophomonas pictorum JCM 9942 | reverse complement strand
CGCGGTCGCGGCTGGCCGGACGCTCGCGCCGCATCATCATCTGCCGGCGGCCCTTGAGCACATCGCGGCTGGCGTCGGTCAGGCGCAGGCCACCGTGTGATTCCGGATCGACCTCCAGCAGGCTTGCGGCCACCAGCTGCCGGAATACACCGCGCCAGCTGCGGGTATCGAGGTCGCTGCCGATGCCGAAAGTGCTCAGCTGGTCGTGACCGAGCTGGCGGATACGTTCGTTGTCACTGCCGCGCAGGATGTCGATCAGGTGGCCTACCCCAAAGCGCTGGCCGCTGCGGTACACGCAACTGAGCGCCTTCTGCGCCGGTACAGTCGCATCCCACGCCGCCTGGGGGCTCAGACAGTTGTCGCAGTTGCCGCAAGGCCGGGGATAGGTTTCGCCAAAACCGGCCAGCAGCACCTGGCGCCGGCATTGCATGGATTCGCAATAGCCCAGCAGATGGTCGAGCTTGGAGCGCTCCAGCGCCTTGCGCTCCTCGCCGGCCTCGGACTGCTCGATCATCTGCTTGAGCAGCACTACATCGCCCAGGCCGTAGCACAGCCATGCTTCGGCGGGCTCGCCATCACGGCCGGCGCGTCCGGTTTCCTGGTAATACCCCTCCATCGACTTGGGCAGGTCGGTATGCGCGACGAAGCGCACGTCCGGTTTGTCGATGCCCATGCCGAAGGCGATGGTGGCGCACATCACGATGCCGTCTTCGCGCAGGAAACGGCGCTGGTTGTCGGCGCGGATGTCGGCGGGCATGCCGGCATGATAGGGCAGCGCCTGCAGGCCCTCGTTGCACAGGAACTGCGCGGTTTCCTCGACCTTGCGGCGCGACATGCAATAGACAATGCCGGCCTCGTCGCGATGTGCGCGCAGGAAATCCAGCAGCTGGCGCTTGGCATTGTCCTTCTGCACCACGGTGTAACGGATATTGGGCCGGTCGAACGAGCTGACGAAGTGCCTGGCCGTGGTCAGATCCAGCCGCTCGGCGATCTCACGCTGGGTCGGCGGGTCGGCGGTGGCGGTCAGCGCGATGCGCGGTATCTGCGGCCAGCGCTCATGCAGCACGGTCAGCTGCCGGTATTCAGGCCGGAAGTCGTGTCCCCACTGCGAGACGCAATGGGCCTCGTCAATGGCGAACAGGGCAATCCGGGCCCGACTCAGCAGTGACAGGAAACGCCCGGTCAGCAGCCGCTCCGGTGCCACATACAGCAACTGCAACTGGCCTTCCAGCAGCTCGCGTTCCACCCGCGCGGCGGTTTCGGCATCCAGCGTGGAGTTCAGGAATTCCGCGTGCACGCCTGCCTGGCGCAGTGCTTCCACCTGGTCCTGCATCAGCGCGATCAACGGCGAGATGACGATGCCACAACCCTCGCGCAGCAGTGCCGGGATCTGGTAGCACAGCGACTTACCGCCGCCGGTGGGCATCAGCACCAGCGCGTCATGGCCGCTGGCGACGTGTTCGACGATGGCCTGCTGGTCGCCGCGGAAACTGTCGTAACCGAAAACGCTGGAAAGCAGTTCTTGCGCGGGACTCTGGGGCATCGGCGTAGTTTACCTGCTGCCGGATGCCGGCCGGGCGCCGTGTCAACGCAAAGCTCAGGTTCGCGCGTCTCTACAGGGCAGGGCGCGTTGGGTGCGGCGCCACGCGTGGCATCCGGTACGGCACCGTGGGAGCCCCGTTGTGTGTGGCCGCCCGGAGTCCGGCGGGATGTCGGGCGTTGTGCAGCGCAGCCCGCCTGTGTCACGGCGGGGGGCGAACGCGGGAAGCCGGGGGCTTGATCAATCGCGGGCCAAGGCTCCATGAATGGAACCTTGGATACCGCAGGGCGGCGCAGCCCGAAGCCCTTACTGCAGCAGCGAGCGCAGCATCCAGGCGTATTTTTCATGGGTCTGCAGGCGCTGGGTCAGCAGGTCCTCACTGGGCGCATCGTCGGTTTTTCCTGCCTGTTCCAGCACCTTGCGCGCGGTGCGGCATACCGCCTCGTTGCCGGCCACCAGCTGCTGCACCATCTCGCGCCAGTCGGCGCTGTCCGTCAGGCCCGGCTCTTCGGGAATCGAGGTCAGTGCCACGAATTCGCGGTACGAACCGGGCGCATTGAAGCCCAGCGCGCGGATGCGCTCGGCGATCTCGTCCAGCGCCGTCCACTGTTCGGTGTACTGGGTTTCAAACATGGTGTGCAGCGAGTTGAACATCGACCCGGTGACGTTCCAGTGGAAGTTGTGGGTCTTCAGGTACAGCGTGTAGGCATCGGCAAGGAAGCGGGAAAGGCCGTCGGCCACCTTCTTGCGATCGCTGTCGTTGATCCCGATATCGATATGCGGGGCCGACGGTGCGGCGGCGGCCAGCTTCTTCTTGCCGGCTTCTGGCTTGCTGCTGTTCTTGGCTTTGGCCATGACGCATTTCTCCTTGGCGGGTTGAATGGCTTCACAATAGCGCCCTTGGAACCATACCTGTAATTCACGTTTTCACATTGAACGATCGATGAGCGCTATCCAGAAAGACATTGCCGTGCGCCTGCGCGATGCCCGCAAGGCGATTGACGGGGCGATGAGCCGCGACCGCGGGCGCTTGCTGGGGTTGTGGTCGCGGTGGCAGGGCAAGCCGGGCGATGCCGGCGCCGAACAGGCGTTCACGCAGCTGCTTGAGCGCTCATCGGCGCAGCGCCAACAGCGCGCTGCCACGCACATCGCCATCACCATGGACGACGCGCTGCCCATAGCGCGTGAAGCCGAGCAGATATCCGCGCTGATCCGCGCGCATCAGGTGGTGGTCATCGCTGGCGAAACCGGCTCGGGCAAGACCACCCAGCTGCCCAAGCTGTGCCTGGCGGCGGGCCGCGGTGAGGCCGGCATGATCGGCTGCACCCAGCCGCGCCGCATCGC
>NZ_BAZI01000336.1 GCF_001310775.1 Stenotrophomonas pictorum JCM 9942 | reverse complement strand
TGCCGCAGGCGCGGCTGCTGGGCAGCTCCCGCCTGTATCGCACGCCGGCGTGGGGCAATGAGGCGCAGCCGCCTTTCATCAATGCGGCGGCAGCGCTGGAAACAACACTGGCTCCGCTGCAGCTGCTGGATCACCTGTTGGCCATCGAGCAGCAGTTCGGTCGTATAAGACTGCCGGATGAACGCTGGGGGCCGCGGACACTGGATCTGGACCTGCTGCTCTATGCCGACAGCGTCGTGCAGCTGCCGCGTCTGCAGGTGCCCCATCCCCACCTGCACGAGCGCGCGTTCGCGTTGCTGCCCTTGGCCGATGTCGCGCCAGAGGCCTGGATCCCCGGGCATGGAACGGTGCGTGACGTGCTGGCTGGCGTGAAAACCTGCGGTATCGATCCGATAGGGGGATAATGCGTGGCTTATCGCCAACCGTTATCAATTCATGAGCATTCACGCAGACAGCAAGCCCTGGACCGTTCCCGCGCTGGCCGAGGCCAAGCGAAATGGCCAGAAGCTGGTGATGTTGACCGCCTACGACGCCGGCTTTGCCCGTTCGTTTGACGCCAACGGCGTTGACCTGATCCTGGTGGGTGATTCGCTCGGCATGGTGGTGCAGGGGCATGACTCCACCTTGCCGGTCAGTGTGGAAGACGTGGTCTATCACACCCGCGCGGTCGCCAGCGTGCTGCAACGTGCGCTGCTGGTGTCTGATCTGCCCTTCGGCGCCGATGCCACGCCGGAGCGGGCGCTGGAGGCATCGCTGCAGCTGCTCAAGGCCGGCGCCGAGATGGTCAAGATCGAAGGTGCCGGCTTCAAGCTGGACATCATCCGCCACCTGGTCGAGCGTGAGATTCCGGTGTGTTCGCACCTGGGGCTGACCCCGCAATCGGTGCTGCGCCTGGGGGGCTACCGTGTGCAGGGCCGGGGCGATGCCGCCCAGCAGCTGCTGGACGATGCCAAGGCCGTGGCCGAGGCGGGCGCCAGCTTGCTGGTGCTCGAATGTGTACCAACGCCGCTGGCCGGGCGTGTCACCGCCGAGACCGCCATTCCCACCATCGGTATCGGTGCCGGCCCCGAGTGCGACGGGCAGGTGCTGGTGCTGCATGATTTCCTCGGCCTGGACAGCGGTCATCGACGCCCCAAGTTCGTCAAGGATTTCCTTGCCGAGGGCGGGTCGGTGGCCGGTGCCGTCCTTGCCTATGCCGACGCGGTCCGCGCCGGTACCTTCCCTGACGCAGAACACGCCTACGCATCATGATTGAAACCGTTACCGAACTATCCCGGCTGCGTGCCATTGTCACCGGCTGGAAGCGCCAGGGTCTGCGCGTCGCGCTGGTGCCCACCATGGGCAACCTGCACGCCGGCCACTATTCGCTGGTGGAGCTGGCGCGCCAGCATGCCGATCGCGTGGTTTCCAGTGTGTTCGTCAATCCGACCCAGTTCGGCCCGAACGAGGACTTCACCCGCTATCCGCGCACCCCGGAAGCCGACACCAGTGGCCTGGAGCAGGCCGGTTGTGACGTGTTGTGGCTGCCGACGGTCGAATCGATGTACCCGTTTGGCGTTGAGCTGGCTGCCAGTGTGCATGTGCCGGGTGTCAGCTCGTTGCTGGAAGGGGCCCATCGTCCCGGTCACTTCGATGGCGTCTGCACGGTAGTCACGCGACTGTTCAACCAGGTGCAGCCGGATGTGGCGGCATTTGGCCGCAAGGATTACCAGCAGCTGGCGGTGATCCGGCAGATGGTGGTCGATCTGGCCTTCCCGATCGAGATCCTCGGCGGGCAGATCGTGCGCGAGGCCGATGGCTTGGCGATGAGCTCGCGCAATCAGTACCTCACCGCCGATGTGCGCCCGCAGGCGACCGTGATCCGCACGGTGTTGCTGGCGATGCGCGATGCCTATCTGGCAGGTGCCGACCGCGCCACGGTGGAGGCGGACGCGGCCGCGCAGCTGCAAGCCGCAGGCTATCGGGTTGATTATGCAGTGGTGCGGATGCCGGACCTGTCCGAGCCGGGTGACAGCAACGAAGGCCGGCGCGTGGCGCTGGTGGCGGCCAAGCTCGGCACCACCCGGCTGATCGACAACATAGAGTTCTGAATGCGGGGCGATGGGACTTTATCTGTCCGCGTCCGGTTCATGAAATGACTGCCGATGGCGCCCTGGTGGCGCCATCGGCATATCCGGGGCCGGCGCGCGGGAAAGGTCATGCTGCAGTGCGGGCAGGGCCTTGTGCCGGTGCTAGACTGCGCGTTTTCATACGCAGTTTCGGCATTGCCATGCATCTCTCCCTGCTCAAAACCAAGATCCACCGTGCCACCGTCACCCATTCGGAGCTGAACTACGAGGCTCCATCGCCATTGATGACAACCTGCTGCAGGCCAGCGGTATCCGCGAGTTTGAACAGGTGCACATCTGGGATGTCACCAACGGTGCGCGTTTTTCCACCTATGCGCTGCGTGCCGAAGCTGGCAGCGGCGTGATCTCGCTCAACGGCGGCGCCGCGCGCCACGTGCAGGTGGGCGACATCATCATCATCGCCGCCTTCGCCAGCCTGAGCGAAGCAGAAGCCGACAGCTTCAAGCCCAAGCTGGTCTACGTTGACGGCGACAACCGTATTTCCCACACCAACGACAGCATCCCCACACAGGCCGCATGACCAAGAACAACGGATTCGACGTATTGCACGCCCATGCCCAGCGTTTGCAGGGCACGGGTATCCCTTCACTGCTGGCTGCCGAGCCGGATCGGGTGAAAAACCTGGCGCTCAAGGTCGGTCCGTTGTACGTGAATTTCGCGCGGCAGAAGTACGATCAGGCCGCGCTGCGGGCGCTGCTGGAGCTGGCCGCCGCGCGCGATGTCGCCGGCGGTTTCCAGCGGCTGTTTGGCGGTGAGCGGATCAACA
>NZ_BAZI01000335.1 GCF_001310775.1 Stenotrophomonas pictorum JCM 9942 | reverse complement strand
CAGCCGTTGGAATCTGCGGCTGCATTTCATCCAGGAAGGCCCGGTTCCGCTGGAAACCGGCGGCGGCATGCTCAACGCCCTGCCGCTGCTGGGGGACGCGCCATTCATCGCGGTCAACGGCGATATCTGGACGGATTTCGACTTCGCCCGGCTTCCCGCCCGGCCGGAAGGCCTGGCCCACCTGGTGCTGGTCGACAACCCCGAGCATCACCCGCACGGCGATTTCATTCTGGACGGCAACGGCCGGGTGCACGACCAGGGCACGCAACCGCGACTGACCTTCTCCGGCGTCGGGCTATATGCGCCGGCACTGCTGCGCGACTGGCAGCAGGTGATCGGTGAGGACGACGGCAGCACACAGCGACCGCCGCGCTTCAAGCTGGCGCCGCTGCTGCGTGCGGCGATGGCCCGCGGCCTGGTGACGGGCCAGCACCATCGCGGCCACTGGACCGATGTGGGAACACCGCAACGCCTGCACCAGCTGGAGCTCCAGCTGCGCGGGGAAAACGCCTGATCAGTTCCGGCGGCAGGCTTTCCAGCACACGCTTGAGGAACGGCACGGTGATGCGGCGCTTGGCCGCCAGCGATTCGCGGTCCAGCCGTTCCAGCAGCGCCACCAATCCGCTCAGGTCGCGATCGGTGCGGGTGAGCAACCAGTCGATGGCGGCCTCGTCCAGCGCCAGTCCCCGGCGGATGGCGCGCTCGCGCAATACCGCACCGCGCCCTTCATCATCCAGCGGCGACAGCAGGATGCGCCCGCATTGCGACAGCCGCGAGCGCAGGTCCGGCAGCACCAGCCCGAGCGCCTCGGGCGTGGCCCGCGCGGTATAGAGCAAGGTCACGCCAGCGGCGCGTGCGCGGTTGTGGAAATCGAACAACGCGACCTCCGCCTCGCGCTGCCCGGCAATGGCCTCCAGGCCATCGAGCGCAATGACCTCGCGCCCTTCCAGGGCCTCCAGCGCATCACGCAGACGGCCTTGCGCCGCGGCCAGCGGGAAGTAGGCCGGAGCCCTTCCCGACTGTTCGGTCGCCGCGCACAGCGCCAAGGCCAGATGGGTCTTGCCGGTCCCGGCGGCGCCGGCCAGATAGGCCCAATCGCGACTGCTGCCAGCCGCAATCGCACGCAACTGGGCCAGCACGCCATCCGGCGCACCGATGAAATTCTCGAATCGCTGGTCTGGCGGATAGCGCAAGACCAGGGGCAACTGCGGCACGCTCACTTCGGTTCAACGTCCTTCAACACGATCTTTCCGTCCGCGAGCGTGTCACCACGCGGATCCACCACGATCACCGACGCCTGTTGCTGGCCGGCATACAACTCACTATGGCGATAGCGCTCATGCGCATACCGCAGCAATACATTGATGATCGCCGCCGCCGGCAGCGCCAGCAGCATGCCCAGAAAGCCGAACAGCTGCCCACCGGCCATCACCGCGAAGATCACCGCCACCGGATGCAGACCGATCTTGTCGCCGACGATACGCGGCGTCAGCACATAGCTTTCCAGCAGCTGGCCGACCGTGAACACCACCCCCACCAGCACCAGCAGCTGCAGGTCGATGCCCTGTGCCTGCACCAGCGCCGCCAGGATCGCCAGTACCACGCCGGTGGTCGCCCCCAGATACGGGATGAAGCTGATCAGCCCGGCCACCAGGCCGATCAACAGCCCCAGGTTCAATCCGACCAGCGACAGGCCCGCGGCGTACACCACACCCAGCGCGATCATCACCGCGATCTGGCCGCGGATGAACGCGCCCAGCACGTCGTTGGATTCTCTGGCAAGACGCGACACGGTCTCGATATGGTTGCGCGGGATCAGCGAGGCCACCCGTTCGATCAGCTTGTCCCAGTCGCGCAGGAAGTAGTAGGTCAGGATCGGCAGCAGCGCCAGGTTGACCACCAGTGCCACCATCGCAAAGCCCGAACGCGAGACATAGCCGAACAGCGCGGTCGCTGCACCGCCGGCCTGCTGCCAGTGGCTGCGCACCCAGTCGAACAGCTTTTCCGGGGCCAGCCACGCCATGATCTGGAGGCCGCTCTTCTGCTCGATCCACGGAATCGCCTTGGTGACCAGCCAGTCCTGCGCCTGCGGCAGTGCCGCCGCCAGCGTGGAAATCTGGCGCTGGATCATCGGCACCAGGATCAGCAGCGCGAGTATGACCAGCAGGGTCATCAGCACGAACACCAGAATCACCGCGGTGTTGCGCGAGCGCCCGCGCGCTTCCAGCCGATCCACCAGCGGATCACCCAGCCAGCCCAGCATCAGGGCGATCACGAACGGCGTCAGGATCGGCGCCAGCAACCAGGTCACCCACAGACCGAAAGCGCTGAGCACCACCACTTGAGGCGGCGCAGGAACAGCGCGATTTCCTCTTCGGCGGAATGGCTCATCGGATGCGGTACTCGGCCTGCTGGTATGCGGGAGCCGTGGACGCCGGCTCATCGCTTCCACTGGCGACCACCGGTGCCAGCGGCTGCAAGGCCGCATCCTGGCCCAGCATCCGGTTGAAGCCCGGCAGACCCGTCATCAACTCCAGATCCAGCACCAGCCGGTCGGCGCTGGCCTGCACCGGGATGATCGATTTGACCACCGGCACGCCCTGCAGGGAGGCGGCCAGCCGCAGGTAATCGTCGGCACTGTGGATACCGCTTACCGCAATCCGGTAGACGCCGGCCTTGCCCGACTCCGACGCCTTGGCATAGCGCTTGACCAGCGCATCGGCCGCACCATCGGCACCACCGGCCATCGCCCGGCGGGCATCGCCATCACGGGTGGTCCAGCGCGACAACTCGCGGCCGCCATCCACGAACACCCAGTCGGCCACCCAGCCGCCAGCCCCCCGGTAAAGCTTGCCGATCAGCTGCATCGGTGGTGAATAGCGCGCCGAGGCCCGTGCC
>NZ_BAZI01000334.1 GCF_001310775.1 Stenotrophomonas pictorum JCM 9942 | reverse complement strand
CAACAGCGGCCACAGCATCCAGCCGCCCGCGACGGCCGCCAGCAGTCCGGCCAGCGCGAGGAACAGGCCGCTTACCATTCGCGTTCTTCCTGACTGGATTCGTCCAGCGCCCTGGGCGGCAAGGCCCGGGCGCGGCGCCGTACATGGATGACCAGCATTCCCGCGCCGGTCAGCAGCAACAGCCCCGGGCCGAACCACAGCACTGCGGTGCCGGTATCCATCTGCGGCCGGTACAGCACGAACTGGCCGTAGCGCTCGACCAGGAACTGCTTGATCTGGGCGTCGCTGCGGCCTTCGTGCATCAACGTAAGCACTTCGCGGCGCAGGTCATGGGCGATCTGCGCGTTGGAGTCGGCCAGCGACTGGTTCTGGCACTGCACGCAGCGCAGCTCGGCGGTCAGGGCGTGGAAGCGGACTTCCTCGGCCGGGTTGCGGAACTGCAGTGGCGTGGGGTCGCCCATCGGCTGGGCCTGGACCGCGCCGGCAGTGCCGAGCAGCAGAACCAGCCGCAGTGCCCAACGCCTCATCGCGCGCTGCTCGTGGCCGGCAGCGTACCGGGATTGCCGGCGGCGGCTTCCACTTTCTCCAGCGCCGGGATCAGCTGCGTGTCGAGCACGTGCTGGGTGATCGCGCCGCTGTATTTCCAGCGGACGATGCCGCTGCCATCGACCAGGAAGGTTTCCGGCGCGGCGGCGATGCCCCAGTCCAGCGCGGTGCGGCCGTCCTGGTCGGCGAGCACCACCATGTACGGATTGCCCAGTTGCTCCAGCCAGCGCAGCGCCTCGGCGGGCTCGTCCTTCCAGTTGTAGCCGACCATGCGCAGGCGCTTGGTTTCGGCAAACCGGGTCAGTACCGGATGCTCGTCGCGGCAGGCCGGGCACCAGCTGCCCCAGACATTGAGCAGGTAGGGCGCACCGCGCAGATCCTGGCTGCCGATCAGGACGCTGGGGTCGTGCAGCACCGGCAGCGAGAATTCCGGCGCCGGCTTGTCCTGCAACGCCGAGGGCAGGCTGTCGCGGTCCGGATTTCCCGAGCGGCTGACGCCATAGAGCATCAGCCCCATCAGGCCGATGAAAAACAGCACGCCGAGGACGATCGCCACCGGTGGCAGGCGCTGCGGGCGGACGGGCGGTTGCGGGGACGGATTGGACATCAGGCTTTCCTCTGCGGAATGCGGCGGAAGCGGCGGTCGACGGCGGTGATGAAGCCACCCAGCGCCATCAGCGCCGCTCCCAGCCAGATCCAGCGGACAAAGGGTTTGATCTGCACGCGCACCGCCCAGGCACCATCGCCCAGCGATTCGCCCAGGGCGACATAGATATCACCGCCGAGCGCCGGGTGGATGCCGGCCTCGGTCATGGCCTGGCCGCCACTGGCATACATGCGTTTTTCCGGGTGCAGCAGGGCGACCGCGTCACCGTTGCGGGAAACCTGCACATGGCCGCGGTCGGAGTGGTAGTTGGGACCATCGACGGCATCCACGCCCTCCAGCGTGAGCTGGTAGCCGCCGGCATCCACCGACCTGCCCGGTGCCAGCGCCACTTCATGCTGGACATGCAGCGCTTCCACCAGCAGCGCGCCGACCAGAAACACGGCGATACCCAAATGCGCCAGCAGCATGCCCACGGCTTCGGCGTTGAGCCGGCCACTGTTGCGCAGGCGTTGCCCCAAGTAATAGAGAGTGCCCAGACCGACCCACGCGGCGGCGGCAATACCCGCGGCAGCTTTCAGCTTGCCCTGCGACGCCATGAACCAGGTCACGGTGCCCAGCAGCAGGGCCAGTCCGGCCCACGGCGCGAGCAGTGCCAGCGGGCGCAAGCCCTGTTCGCGCTGCCAGCGGGTCAGCGGGCCGAATGGTAGCAGCAGCACCAGCGGGGTCATCAGCAGTACGAACAAGGTGCCGAAGTAGGGCGGGCCGACCGACACCTTGCCCAAATCCAGCGCGTCGGCGATCAGCGGATACAGCGTGCCCAGCAGCACCATTGCGCAGGCGCAGCTGAGCAGCAGGTTGTTGGCCAGCAGCAGACTTTCGCGCGAATTGAGGCTGAAGGCGCGGCGGGAACTGTCGCTGTTTCCTTCCAGTCCGGGGGCACGCAGTGCGTACAGCAGCAGCGAGCCGCCGATCACCAGCGCCAGGAACACCAGGATGAATAGGCCGCGCGAAGGATCGGCGGCGAACGAATGCACGCTGGTCAGCACACCGGAACGGACCAGGAAGGTGCCCAGCAGCGACAGCGCGAAGGCGGCGATGGCCAGCAGCAGGGTCCAGCCGACGAACACGCCGCGCTTCTCGGTCGCCGCCTGTGAATGCAGCAGCGCCGCGCCGATCAGCCAGGGCATGAAACTGGCGTTCTCCACCGGGTCCCAGAACCACCAGCCGCCCCAGCCCAGCTCGTAGTACGCCCACCAGCTGCCCAGCGCGATACCGAGGGTGAGGAAACCCCAGGCCACGTTGGTCCATGGCCGCGTCCAGCGCAGCCAGCGCACGTCGATGTGGCCATCGAGCAGGGCGGCGATGGCGAAGGCGAACGGCACCGCGAAGCGACATAGCCGAAGTACAGCATCGGCGGGTGGATGATCAGGCCCGGGTCCTGCAGCAGCGGGTTCAGGTCGTGGCCTTCGGCGGCGGCCGGCAGCAGGCGCACGAAGGGATTGGAGGTGAACAGCAGAAAGGCGAGAAAGCCGACGCTGATCAGCCCCATCACCGCCAGCACGCGCGCCACCACGTCGGTCGGCAGCTGGCGCGAGCAGATCGCCACCGCGGCGGTCCACAGCGCCAGCACCAGCGCCCACAGCAGCAGCGAGCCCTCGTGCGCGCCCCACACCGCCGAATAGCGGTAGATCATCGGCAGCAGCGAGTTGGAGTTCTCGGCGACGTAACGCAGCGAGAAATCCTGCTG
>NZ_BAZI01000333.1 GCF_001310775.1 Stenotrophomonas pictorum JCM 9942 | reverse complement strand
GGCACCTACTGCGTGATCGGCCCGGGCACGGGCCTGGGCGTGGGGGCGCTAGTGGTCCGCGATGGCCGCAACTATCCGCTGCCTACCGAGGGCGGCCACGCCAGCTTTGCGCCGGCCTCGCCCGAACAGATCCGGATTCTGGAAATCCTTTCGGCACAGTTCGGCCGTGTCTCCAACGAGCGGCTGGTCTGTGGCCCGGGCCTGGTCAACATCCACCGCGCACTCAGCGAGATGGCCGGTAATGACCCGGGGCTGCTGCGGCCGGAACAGATCAGCGAACGCGCCCAGGCCGGTGATCCGCTGGCTGTGCGCGCTATCGAGGTGTTCATGGAAGTGTTCGGCGCGGTGGCCGGCGATACCGTGCTGGTCCAAGGCGCATGGGACGGGGTATTCCTGACCGGCGGCCTGGTGCCACGGCTGCTCGATTCACTGCGGCATTCGGGCTTCCGCCAGCGCTTTGAAAGCAAGGGCCGGTTCACCGCGACCATGTCGCAGGTACCGTCAATGGCCATCATCCACCCCTGCCCCGGACTGCTCGGCGCTGCCGCCTATGCCGTGGACGCGGCCCGTCACACTGAAGGAGTTGTCGCATGAACGCCGCTGTTTCCGACCGTATCACGCTGGTTCGCCACGCCAATCCCGAGGCCTGGACCGACGGTGTTGCCAAGGAGATGGAAACGGTCCTGGCCCACGAGATCGAGCAACGCGGGCGCGCACGCATGCTGCTGTCCGGCGGTACGACCCCGGCACCGGTCTATGAAACGCTGGCCGAGCTGCCGCTGGAATGGGCACGTGTCGAGGTCGGCCTGGCCGACGAACGCTGGCTCTCGCCGCAGGACCGCGACAGCAACGCCTGGCTGGTCCGCAACAGCTTCCTCAAGCATGCCGAAGGTGCGCACTTCGATCCGCTGGTGCGGATCGGCAAGCCGCTGGCCGAGTGCGTGCACGACGCCAATCTACAGGCCCAGCACAGCCAGCCGGCCTGTCTGGTGGTGCTCGGCATGGGCAATGACGGCCATACCGCCTCGCTGTTCCCGGGTTCGCGCGATCTCGGATGGGCCTTGGCCAGCACCCAGACCTATGCGGCGCTGGACGCCACCGGCTGTCCGGTCGCCAATGGCTGGCCGCTGCGTATCACCCTGACACCGCAGGGGTTCGCTCCGATCGGCACGCGCCTGTTGCTGCTGCGCGGGCAGCAGAAGCTGGACGTGCTCAATGCCGCTCTCGAATCCAACGATGTCGCCCGCTATCCGGTACTGGCCGCCATCAATGCCCCGGGCCCGCGCCTGCGCGTGCACTGGTGCGCCTGAGTACCGGTCCGGGCCAACCACGCTGCCGACGATCGCGCCTGCGCAGTCGCCGCACCCTGTCACCGGGCGCTGTCCGCGCCCCTCTCATAGCTGGTAGCCAATGAGCCTGCACCCGAAAATCCAAGCCATCACCGACCGTATCCGCCAGCGCAGCGCCCCCTCGCGCGCGGCCTACCTGGCCGGCATCGACGCGGCGTTGCGTGACGGACCGTCCCGTTCGCGCCTGAGCTGCGGCAATCTCGCCCATGCCTTTGCCGCCTGTGGTCCGACCGACAAGGGCCGCCTGCGTGCCGATGTCACCCCGAACCTGGGCATCATCACCTCCTACAACGACATGCTCTCGGCCCACCAGCCGTTCGAGCACTACCCCGAGCAGATCCGCCAGGCCGCGCGTGAACTGGGCGCCACCGCGCAGGTCGCCGGCGGCGTGCCGGCCATGTGCGATGGTGTCACCCAGGGCCGTGGCGGTATGGAACTGTCGCTGTTCTCGCGGGACGTGATCGCCCAGGCCACCGCGATCGGCCTGAGCCACGACATGTTCGACAGCACGATCTACCTGGGCGTGTGCGACAAGATCGTGCCGGGCCTGCTGATCGGCGCACTGGCCTTCGGCCACCTGCCGGCGGTGTTCGTGCCGGCCGGGCCGATGACCCCGGGCATCCCCAACAAGAAGAAGGCCGAAGTCCGCGAGCGCTATGCCGCCGGCGAGGCCACCCGCGAAGAGCTGCTGGAAGCCGAATCGGCCTCCTACCACGCCCCCGGCACTTGCACCTTCTACGGCACCGCCAACTCCAACCAGGTGCTGCTCGAGGCGATGGGCGTGCAGCTGCCCGGCGCCTCGTTCGTCAATCCGGAGCTGCCGCTGCGTGATGCACTGACCCGCGCCGCCACCGCACGGGCGCTGGAGATCTGCGCGCTGGGCACGGACTTCCGCCCGCTCGGCCGCATCATCGACGAGCGCGCCATCGTCAACGCGGTGGTCGCACTGATGGCCACCGGCGGCTCCACCAACCACACCATCCACTGGATCGCCGTGGCCCGCGCCGCGGGCATCGTGCTGACCTGGGACGACATGGACGAGCTGTCGCAGATCGTGCCGCTGCTGGCCCGCGTCTACCCCAACGGCGAAGCGATGTGAACCGCTTCGCCGCCGCCGGCGGACCGGGTTTCGTGTTCCGCGAGCTGATGGACGCCGGGCTGATGCATGACGACCTGGTCACCATCGCCGAGGGCGGGATGCGCGCCTTCGCCCAGGAGCCGCGTCTGCTCGATGGCGAGGTCCGTTACGTCCCCGCCGCAGCGGTCAGTGGCGACGAGGACGTGGTACGTCCGGCCTCCAATCCATTCGAAGCACAGGGTGGCCTGCGTCTGCTCAAGGGCAATATCGGCCGTTCGCTGATCAAGCTCTCGGCGGTCAAGCCGCAGTACCGCACCATCGAGGCCCCGGCCGTGGTGGTGGATGCGCCGCAGGTGCTGAACAAGCTGCACGCCGCCGGCGCCCTGCCGCAGGACTTCGTTGCGGTGGTGCGTTACCAGGGCCCGCGCGCCAACGGCATGCCGGAGCTGCATTCGCTGGCACCGCTGCTG
>NZ_BAZI01000332.1 GCF_001310775.1 Stenotrophomonas pictorum JCM 9942 | reverse complement strand
CCGCGGACGTCGTCCCCCGAGCCCAGCGCCGGCATGCCCGCCGAGGACCTGCTTGAAGATCCCGATCCGGAAACGCTGCTGCGCTACCAGCAGTCGGTTTCCAAGGCGCTGGCGCGCACGCCGGGGGTCATCAGCGGCATCTGGCTGACCCGCCTGACCCTGTCAGTGGAGCGCTCGGCCGATGACAAGACCGTATGGCCGCTGATCTGCCGCGAAGTGGAGCGCTACCCGGCGCTGCGCACGGTGCGCATCCAGCTCAACCCGCGCCCGGGTGTCGATGAACCGTGCGCTGGCGCCAGTGCAGCACCATCTGAGTGCACAAGGAAAAAGGCGCCAAACGGCGCCTTTTTCCTTGTGGCAATCCGCCCGGCGGGAACTCAGCGCGCCCCGGGTGCGAAGCGGGCGATCAGGTCGTAGGCATCGCCGAGGAACATCTGCCGCACCCAGGTGATCTGCAGTTCGCCGCGCCAGGTCTGGCGGTCGATCACCAGGCAGGCGGTCCCGGCCGGCACCTGCAGCAACGCGGCCTCGGCGGCGGTCGCTGCGACTGCGCTGATGCGATGCTCGCCGCGTGTCCACGAAACGTTCTGCAGCAGCCAGCTGCCCGGGGCGTGCTCGGAAAAATCCACGCCCAGCGTCTCCGGCACCGTTTCGGGATTGATCAGGCGGCGCTCCAGCGCCAGCGGCTTGCCGTCGGCCAAGTGCAGACAACGGATCGCCAGCAGCTGCCCGGCGGCGGCCAGCTGCACTTCTTCGGGCACGCCGCGGTGGGCGCTGCGCAGTTGCCGGTCCAGCAGCTGGAAGCCGTAGGCATGGCCCCGTTCGGTCACTGCCACTTCGATATCGGGAATTTCCAGTGCCACCTGCTCCAGGTGCGGTGGCTGCCGGGCGACAAACGAGCCGGCCCGCCGGCGGCGCTCGATCATGCCGCTTTCGGCCAGCGTGGTCAGCACTTTGTTCACCGTCATCCGCGAGCAGCCGTACTGTTCCATCAGCTCGTGTTCGAACGGGATGCGGAAACCGGGGGCCCACTCGCCACTGAGGATGCGGCTTTCGATATCGCTGCGGATGCGGTGATTGAGGGTGGGAGCTTTTTTGCTCTTCACTCGGGGTTCCTGAAAAGATCGGCGGGCCGGGCGTTGCGGGTCAGGCCAGAATCCGGTCCAGCGCGGCACGGTAGCGCGTCTGGATCGCGTCGCGATTGAGATGCCGTCCCTCACGGACCAGCTCGCGGCCATTTCGCCAGACCGCGCGAACGGCGCCATTACGTGCGGCGAACAACGCGCTGTCAAGCAGACTGTCGCCGCTGCGGCCATGCAGAGAGACGTGGTCCGGATCCAGTTCGAGCAGGTCTGCCGGCGCACCGACCGCCAGTCCGGCGCGCACTCCCAGGGCCTGCCCCGCTCCCTCGAGGGCCTGCTGGTACAGCCAGCGACCGGTGGAAAGATTGGCCGGCGAAAGCACGTTGCGACCGCGCAGGGTCAACCGCTGGCCGTATTCGAGCAGGCGCAATTCCTCGGCCGCATCGATCAGCACATTGGAATCGGAGCCGACGCCGAAGCGGCCACCGGCGGCGATGTGCTCGCGCATCGGGAACAGTCCGTCGCCCAGATTGGCCTCGGTGATCGGGCACAGGCCGACCACCGCGCCACTGCCGGCCATCAGCCGCACCTCCTCCGGGGTGACATGGGTGGCGTGGACCAGGCACCAGCGTTCATCCACCGCCGCGTGCGCGTACAGCCACTGCACCGGCCGCTGCCCGCTCCACGCCAGACAGGCCTCGACCTCGCGGACCTGCTCGGCGATATGGATATGGATCGGCCCGCGCGTCATGCCGGCCAGCGCCTGCAGCTCCGTTTCGGTGGTCGCGCGCAGGCTGTGCGGCGCCAGCCCGAGCACCGCGTCGGCAGATCGGCCAGCGCCTGTGCGCAGCCTTCCAGCAGGCGGGCAAAGCCGTCGATGTCGTGCAGGAAACGCCGCTGCCCCGGCACCGGCGCCACCCCGCCGAAATCAGCGTGGGCATAGAACACCGGCAGCAGGGTCAGGCCCACTCCGGTGCGGTCGGCCGCTGCCGCCAGTCGCACCGCCATCTCGGCCGGGTTGGCGTAATGGCGGCCGTCCTGGGCGTGATGCAGATAGTGGAACTCGCCGACACGGGTGAAGCCGGCTTCGAGCATTTCCATATAGGCCTGCTCGGCGATGGCCTGGAAACTGTCCGGATCCAGCCGGTCCAGAAAGCGATACATCAGCTCGCGCCAGCTCCAGAAGCTGTCGCCGGTGGTCCCGCCCACTTCGGTCAGACCGGCCATCGCCCGCTGGAACGCATGGCTGTGCAGGTTGCCCAGCCCTGGCAGCACCGTCCACAGGTTCCGATCGCCGTCCTGGCGCGGCGTATCGGCGGTAATTGCGGCGATCCGCCCCTGCGCGCATTCGATGCGCACATCGCGCGCCCAGCCCTGTGGCAGCAAGGCCTGCGCGGCATGGAAACAGACATTCTGGGGGGCGGCGCTCGCAATCACTGGACACTCTCCGTTGACCGGAATTATTGTATATACAAATAAGGATGGAAGCTGCACATGCGCTGCGACACGCTCTGGCACAACGCCCACCTGATGACCTTGGACGATGCCAGCGGCGGGCTCGGCTTTGTCCGTGGCGGCGTGCTGGCCGCACTGGATGGCCGCATCGTCCATGCCGGCCCTGCCGCCTCCGCGCCTGCATTCGACGCCGCCGAGCGCATCGATTGTCAGGGCCGCTGGATCAGCCCCGGCCTGATCGACTGCCATACCCATCTGGTCTACGCCGGCAACCGTGCCGGTGAATTCGAGCAGCGGCTGCAGGGCGTGAGCTATGCCGATATAGCCCTTGCCGGCGGCGGCATCGTCTCCACCGTGCGCGGCCCACCCGCGCCGCCGATGAGCCGC
>NZ_BAZI01000331.1 GCF_001310775.1 Stenotrophomonas pictorum JCM 9942 | reverse complement strand
ACTGATAACTGAGGGAGTTGTCGCTGCAACGTCGCCGGTCTTCGGCGGGAAGACCACGGGATAGAGTGGCGACGTCGCATAGATATAGGGGTCGCCACCCGCGCACGTCGCATCGGGATCGCGGCTTTGCCCGGATACCAGCACTCGCCATCCCAGCCCTCACGGATCTTGCGGATCTTGTGGCTGGCCTTCTGCGGGTACGGGTTCATAGCCCCGTACTTGCCGGCGAAAGCCAGCGTTGCGAACCCGCGCCACGCCGGCTGCTGCGGTCCGAAGATGCTCGCCAGGCGGCTGTTTGGCTGCTGCGTGGCTTCGCCGAACATCAGGTCGACCGAGCCGACGATGCCGCCCTGATCTTTCTCGCCGCCCCACAGGTTCGGCGCATTGATGTGGATCGTCTGGCTTTGCGTGGCCTCACCGCGCCATGCGGTCTTATCGCCGCCCCGAAATTCCAGGTACGCATCGATCGGGCCAATTCCGAGGCCGCTGTGGAAAGCCACCTCGTACCAGTACCCAACGGTGGCGCTCTTGCTCTTACCGCCCATCGGCGGCCTCGCATTCGCGTGCCCACGCGACCAGTGCCAGGGCCAGACCATCGCCGGTGGCTTCCAGCTTCGATGCCGGGATGCCTTCGCGAGCGAAAGCCTGGTAATCCAGCCCGTGCGACTTGAAGAAGGCACGCGCACCAGCAGCGCAGAACCCCGGCTTGCGGCCAAAGCCGGGAATGCTGCGCAGATGGGCGGTGGTGACGCTCAGTTCGGCCATCACTTCTTCCCGCCCTTTGACTTGATCGGTACAGTTCCCGTTACCTTCCAGGCGAGGATGAATTCATCTTCCACCCATACGGTGCCGAAGTGGTGCTTCACGCTTTGCCCGTCCTCCACGGTCGGCGCTTCGCCAGCCAGCGGCTTGGGCGTTTCTGGCTTGGGCCGCATGGCGTAGGAAATCGCCGCCACAACGACCATGACGATCAGGTTGATGACCCACAACGGCCAGATCGCCTCAATTGGCTTGGCCGGCGCCGCCGGTATCAGTGCCATAACTGCCAGCCGGACAAACTGAATCACGCTCGCCAGAACCGAGAACGCGAACACGTACTTCTGCGCTGCCTCGCCCGACGGCGTATCCAGCCACCAGTGGCGCAGCCGCCAGATCATCACCGCGACCTTCTTGCGAAGCGGGTGGACTGCAGGCATCAGCCCCATGACATGCTCACTCCATCGACGGGGTTCTTGACCGGCTTGAACAAGCTGCCGCCGTAGTTGTCGGTGTTGCCACGCGCGGCGCAGGCCTGCCACGTACGCGGGCAGGTCGGCAGGGCGATCACGGCATCGCCCGTGGCGGGGTTCGGGCCGCCGGGCACGAGCACCAGCTGCGTGCTTCCTTGCTCATGCGCGGCAACTTCCCGCCGCATAAGCAAGCCGTTTGCGGCAGTCCAGCTGAGGAAGCCACCGGCCAGCGTAAACGCGGAATCCGCAAAGGCCGGTGCCGACACCCACTGGCTGGACGCTGCTGACAGCTCGCCGCTCACCTGCAGAACGGCGCGATCCAGATTGCAGCCGCGCAGGCCGGTGGAGTACGGCGTCTTACCGCAAGTCCGCTGCCAGCACGACCCCTGACCGCGCGCGCGGTTGATGCCATTGCCTGGCTCGCAGGTCAGTTCAATTTCTGCATCACCGAACTTGGGCTGGATGACCACCCCGATCCATTCAACCTTCGGGACGCCCCCTGTGCCGGCATCGAACTCCATGCACACCACGCCGATCGCGTCGTGCGGGGCGTAGGGATACCAGTTGTCACCCAGCGACTCGGTGACCGGGTATTCCGCAGCGTCTGGATCCAGCAGATACGCGAACTTGATGCTCAGCTTGTCCTTGGCACGCTCGATCGTCTGCTTGATCGCACTGCGCTCAATCTGCGCTGACAGGTAGACCTTGCCATCAACCTCGATGTCGCGATCGGCCGTGCAATACCGCCATACCAGGTGCTGGCGAGTGAACACAAACAGGTGGACCGGCTTGCGACCGAAACGCTCATGCAGCATCACACACCTCAATGCTCATGCGGCACCGCCTGAAAACTCAGTGCAACCTCGGCAACGTCGTGGCGCCACCAATTGATGCGCACCACGTCAGCAGACTGGGTGCACAGCGCCATCCACGAAATCTGCCGCACATCCGCCGGAGAGACCGGCACACCCAGCGCTGCATCAAGCGCGAGGCGCTCGGCGCCCGCATTGGGGCTGGAAACTGCAGTCACACGGCGATAGAGAACGGATCCATCTTGCAGGGCGATACGCAGGTCACGCCGCCCCGGTGGGCGCGGACCGATGCCAAGACCAGCCCACTGCACGTCCACCGTGGTCGCGGTAGCGCCCGCGCTTCCAGACAGCACAAGGTCCTGGGCCTGTGTGTGCACCCAGACCGGCATAGCGCGGCCTGCCAGCGCCCACAGTAATCCAAGCAGCTGCATCACTTCAGCGCCATTGGCCGCGGTGCAATGCCGCCGGATGACCGGCCGCGACTGGCCGAGCAGGTCCGAAACTACCGGCTTTGCCGTGCCGTAATCCACGCCCTGCAACTCACGCTGCGGCTGCCAATCTGGATCGGTGGACCAATCCACCGGCAGCTCCAGCACCGGCCAGTTCCGGTAGAGCGCTGCACCAGCATCGGCGGTGATCGGCAGCGGATCCTCCAGATCGAACTCCACCCGCCACGGCGCCGCATCACCGGTAAAGCGCGCAATCACTGGCGCACCACCAAGCCGCCCAGCGAACACCGGCAATACCCGTGTGCCAGCACCGTGCGGGGAGATAGTCGGCGCGGACAGCACCACCCCGGCAGGCAGAACGTCACCCACGCCCACCGCCTCGGCCGTGCGCGGGTCATCGGATACCAGCGCCGCCTGCGCCCCGGTACGGATGAACGTG
>NZ_BAZI01000330.1 GCF_001310775.1 Stenotrophomonas pictorum JCM 9942 | reverse complement strand
CCAGGTCGGCGGCCTTGCCTGCTTCCACCGCGCCGTAGCGGTGCAGCGTGCCGAACCATTGCGGGCCGGCGCGGGTGGCCGCGACCAGCGCCTGCTGCGGAGTCAGGCCTTCGCGCACGTACAGCTTCAGCTCGTTGTGCAGGCCGATGCCCGGGTAGTTGTAGGAGTTGAGGAAGCCCGCGTCGGTGCCGGCCATGATGTTCACCCCGGCCTGCTGCAGCATCGGTAGCACCTTGGCGACCTCCGCATAGCCCTCGTGGCGGGCCTGGATCTGCGCCGGCGTGGCCTTGGCCGCGCGCTCCACGCGCCATTCGTAGGTCTTGCGCAGGCCCGGGCCGATGTAGGCCAGGTAGGCGTCGTTGTCGTGCGGCTCGCTGTCGAGGAAGTCGAGGATGCGGCCACCGTCCAGCGTCGGCGTGACCGCGACACCCAGCGCGGCGAAGCGACGGTAGGCGGCCATGGCGGTATCGCGGTCGAAACCGGCCGACAGGCGGCGGTTGGCCTCGGCACGGTCGATGCGGCCGGCGGCGAAATCCGCGGCGATGGCCGCCTCCTCCTTCACGCCGGCCTTGAACGCATAGTCCAGGTGTTCGATCGAGCTGATGCCGGCATCCACGGCCTGGCCCACGGTCAGCGCCATCGGGATGTGCCCGGAAGTGCGCAGACCGCGCTTTTTGGCTTCGCTCAGCGCGTACAGGAACAGCTCCGGGGACAGCGTGCTGTCGGTGATCTTGACGAAGTCCACCTGGTCGCGCTGCTCGCGGTCCAAGGCGGCGTCCACGCCGGCCTCATCGCCGGCTTCGAGTGTGCCTTTCCAGACCGGCTTGAGTCCCTCGATCTTGGCACCGGAAGTGAACAGCTGCGGCCCGAACAGCTGCCCGTTGGCGATCTGCCCGCGCCAGGACAGCACCTGTTCGGCCAGATCGCCGGAGGCGTCGCGCACGGTGGTGATGCCATGGGCCACGTACAGCGGCAGCAGCGCCTTGTTCTCCTCGATCAGCGCCGGGCCGCCGCCGAAATGCACGTGCATGTCCCACAGGCCGGGGATCAGGTAGCGGTTCTTCGCATCGATGGTCGTGGCGGCGCGCCACTGGCCGGCCAGCGTCTTGTCATCGCCGACGGCGACGATGTCGTCACCGCGGATCACCACCGTCTGGCCGGGGCGGGTGCTGCCGTGTTCGACGTCGACCACGGTGGCGTGGCGGATCAGCACGTCGGCGGTGGAACGTGCCGCCAGTGCGGCGGGCGCGACCGCCAGCAGCAGGCCTGACAGGGCGAGGGAAAGCGTGGTTTTCATCAGCGGTGTCCAGTGGCGTGCGGCGGGCCGCACAGCGGAGTAAAGGGGTCAGTGCGCGCCGGCGGCGACCAGCAGGCGCACGATAGCGGCCTGCTGGCGCTGGCGGGCGCGTTGCAGGGGGGAGATGCCATAGCTGTCGGGAAGGTTCACGTCGGCACCGGCATCGATCAGCATGCGCACGATCTGCTGATGGGCGACGCCGCCATCGCCGAGAATGATCGCCTCCAGCAGCGCGGTCCAGCCAAGCCGGTTGACGTGGTCCACGTCGATGCCGGCCTCGATCAGCGTGCGCACGGTTTCCACATGGCCACGCTCGGCAGCCGGAATCAGCGCGGTACCGCCGTAGCGGTTGGTGCTGCGCAGATCGGCGCCGTGGGCCAGCGTCATCTTCAGGATCTCCACCTGCCCGCTGGCGCCGGCATACAGGTAGGTGGTGTCCTGGATCGAATCCCTGGCATTGACGTCGGCACCGGCTTCCATCAGCAGCCGTGCCGTTCCTATCTGGCGCTGGTGGACGGCGGCCAGCAGCGGGGTGCGGTCTTTTTTGTCGCGGGCGTGAATGTCGGCGCCCTGCGCCAGCAGGCCGCGTACCGTCTCGACGTTGCCGGCTTCGGCCGCCTGGAACAGCTGGCGCGACAGCCCCCTGTCGTCAGCGCCGGCCGCGCACGACGCCAGCATGGCGCTGGCCAGCAACTGGGCGGTGATCCAATGTCGTGCGGACATCGCCGTCTCCTGTCTCTGCGATGTGGCGTGCCGTGGAGCGGGCACCGGGGTGGGGCGCGACGGTTTGCACCGGTTGCGGGTCGATGCTACAAGCCCTTTCACCCATCCAGAAATGAAATGTAACGATGGCTACCAGTGCGAAATCGAATAGATCCCTGTTCGATCTGGATCTGCTGCGGGCACTGGTGACCGTGGCCGACTGCGGTGGTTTCACCGCTGCGGCTGCGCGCCTGCACTCGACCCAGTCCACCATCAGCCAGAAGGTGCGGCGGCTGGAGGAACTGGCCGGGCACCGGTTGTTGGACCGCGGCGTGCGCGATGCGCGACCGACCGATATCGGCGAAACCGTGCTGGGCTATGCGCGGCGGATGCTGGCATTGAACGAGGAGCTGTCCGATGCGCTTTCCGGCGAGGGCGCCACGGCCACGATCCGGCTGGGTGTGCCGGAGGATTTCGCCGGTGGCCGTACCACCCGGCTGCTGGCCGTCTTCAGCCGTGAGCATCCGCAGGTGAAGCTGGAAGTCAGCAGCGGCCTGAGCCGGGCGCTGGGCGACAGCTATGACCGCGGCGAACTCGACCTGGTGCTGCTCAAGCAGCGCCGTGGCAGCCGTGACGGCGTGGCCTGCTGGCCGGAGCCGATGTGCTGGGTCGATGCGGCTTCGGCACCGGCGTTCGCGCAGAACCCGGTGCCGCTGGTGGCGTTTCCGCCGCGCGGGCTGTACCGCGAGGACATGATCGACGCCATCGAGCGCTCGGGCGCCGCTGGCGGATCAGCTTCACCAGCTCCAGCCTGGGGGGACTGCAGGCGGCGGTCGCTGACGGGCTGGGCATCAGCCTGTTGCCCGCACGCGCGGTAACCGCCGGCCACACGGTGCTGGGACTGGCCAGCGGGCTGCCGCTGATCGACAGCATCGAGCGG
>NZ_BAZI01000329.1 GCF_001310775.1 Stenotrophomonas pictorum JCM 9942 | reverse complement strand
GGCCTGGCCCTGAGCCGCGTGCTGTCCGGGTGGCCTGTTGCCGCGGACACCGCGCGGTAACCCAGCGCAGCGTCCCTGCCCGGGACAGGCGTCGGGCACGCAGGAATGAGCGGGCAGGGCGAGCGCTTCGTCCGATCCTAGTCGGATGCCGGTTCCCTCACCGGTATGGTCAGTGCATGCTTGTGCCATGGCCTTTGATGCTTTCGCGCTGATCCTGGCCATGCTCGCGTTGGGCATGGTTTTCGCAAGGTTGCGCACCTTTCCCGACAACGCCGCCGACACGCTCAACAAGGTCGTGCTGTATGTGTGCCTGCCGGCGGCGGTGCTGACCTATGTGCCGCGGTTGCAGCTGGATACCGCGCTGCTCGGCCTGATGCTCACACCCTGGGTGTTGATGGGGTTGACGCTGGCGCTGGTCAGCCTGGCCACCCGGCTGTTCGGCTTCGAACGGCAGGTGCATGCGGTGTTGCTGCTGTGCGTGGCGTTGTGCAACTCCAGCTTCATCGGCTACCCGATGGTGCGCGCGCTGCTGGGTGACCACGCCTTGCCGTATGCGGTGGTCTACGACCAGTTCGGCACCTTCGTGCTGCTGTCCACGTTCGGGCTGTATGTGCTGGCGCGTTACAGCGGCGATGCGCCACCGGGCGGACGTGCGATCGTGCTGCGGATCCTGAAGTTCCCGCCGCTGTGGGCACTGGGGTTCGCGCTGGTGCTGATGCCGGCCAGTCCGCCGGCCTGGATCGCATTGGCGTTGAAGAACCTGGCTGATGCGATGCTGCCGCTGGTGATGCTGGCCGTCGGCTTGACCATCCAGCTGCGGCTGACGCGTGCTGAACTTGCGCCGTTGGGGGTGGGGCTGCTGCTCAAGCTGGTGGTGCTGCCGGCGGCGGCCCTGCCGCTGTCGTGGGCGTTTGGATTGCAGGGCGAGATGTTGCGGGTCAACGTGCTGGAAACCGCCATGCCGACCATGATCACCGCGGCCGCGCTGGCGATCTCGCACCGGCTGGCGCCGCGACTGGCCGCCGCGCTGGTCGGTTACGGCATCGTGTTGTCGCTTGTCACCTTGCCGGTCTGGGTGTGGGTGTTGCACCGGGTTTCCTGATACAACGTGTCCGGGAGCCGCTACCGCTCCCTCCACTTCCAGGAAGGAGTTGGCTGATGAAGGGCAACAAAGCGTTCTTTCTCTTGTTTGGCACGTTGCTGTCGGTCCCCGGTCTGGCTGGCGGATCAACGTCTCCCGAACCTACCGTCGAGTCGGGGGCGAACGACTTTCACGCACCGATGCTGCAGAAAGCGCAGGAGCTGGCAGCCAGCGGGCAGCCACTGGCGTTGCTGGTAGCATCACGCTTGGCCTTGCCGACCGAGCTGTCGGCGCAGCCACACCCATCGTCCGTTCCCCGCCAGAGTGATGCTTGGCTGGAGCAGGCCATCCGCGAGGGCAGCGAGCAGCCTGTGATAGCGCGCGCGGCGGTGAGCCGTTGCATCAGCGCGGGACAGTGCGACATCCCCCTGGCGATTCGTATACTGAAAACGCAGGAAGCCGATGAAGCAATTGCACAGCTGCTTTTATGGCGCATGGCCGTGGCTTTGGGCGATACCGAGGAGGCGTCGCTGGCATGGACGCGCGCGACCCAAGCGACCCGCTTTGTTGATGAATATGCCGAAGGACTGGACATGCTCGATCGCATGACCCGCGGCATGCGTATTCCAGTGCACTCCACGGCGGTGCAGACCGATCCGGAACAGGCGCGCCTGATCATGGTGTATGCCTTGGCCTCGGCCTTCTCCATGACAGCGCTGGGTGAGGTGCAGCAGCAATGTCCAGCACCTGTCGACGCTACGCGCAGCGAGGGATGTCGAAACCTCCTGACGTTGCTGGCCGGCAGCAATGCGCTGCTGGCCAGCAGCTATGGAAGCGCAAGGATGCAGGTATATGCCCGGGATGCGACTGAGCGTGAATACTGGCAGCAACGCCGGCGCGAAGTGGCCTGGATCTCCGGGCAGGCGCTGGGTTTGCTGTCGCACCAGGCCGATGGAGGCACCGTGGCGGAAATGCAGCAGTACCTGCGCTGGAACGTGGTATCGGGCGAATTGGGTGCGATGCGGCAACTGTTGGCGGCGAACGATATCCCGCCAACGCCGCCGCTGAACTGGCAGCCGGAAAAGGTTCTCTAAGGCCTCACCCGCCTGCGGGGGAGGCGGCAGGGCCTCAATCCGCCGACACCGTGCGTTCGCGTGCCCACGCACGCAGCGCCTGCACCGGTTCGGCCATCAGCACCGACAGCGGCCTTGTGCTGCGGATCTCGGCCATCAGCAGTTCGGTGTCCAGGGGCTTCTGCTCGGCGTGGGCGGCGTACAGGCCGGCGACGATGGCCTGCTCGATTTCGGCACCGGAGAAGCCTTCGCTGGCTGCGGCCAGGGCCGGCAGCGCGAAATTCCCGGCAACGAGGCCGCGCTTGCCCAGGTGCAGGCGCAGCAGCTCCACGCGGGTGTCCGGCGAGGGCAGGTCGACAAAGAAGATCTCGTCGAAACGGCCCTTGCGCAGCAGCTCGGCCGGCAGTTCCTGTACCTGGTTGGCGGTGGCGACGATGAACACCGGCGCCTTGCGCTCGGCCATCCAGGTCAGCAGATAGCCCAGGACGCGGCGTGACACACCGCCGTCCTCGCCGTTGCTGGCCAGCCCTTTTTCGATCTCGTCGATCCACAGCACGCACGGCGCCAGCTGCTCGGCCGAGGCCAGCGCATCGCGCAGGTTCTTTTCGGTTTCGCCGTGGTACTTGTTGTAGAGCATGCCGAAGTCCAGCCGCAGCAACGGCACGCCGAACCCGGTGGCGGTGGCCTTGGCCAGCATCGACTTGCCGCAGCCCTGCACGCCCAGCAGCAGCATGCCCCTGGGCGGGTCCAGTCCGGGTGGTGCGGTGCCGGCGACGAACACCGCGCGG
>NZ_BAZI01000328.1 GCF_001310775.1 Stenotrophomonas pictorum JCM 9942 | reverse complement strand
CGGGCCCTTGCCGTCGATCGGCTCGCCCAGCGCGTTGACCACGCGGCCCAGCATTTCCGGGCCGACCGGCACTTCCAGGATGCGGCCGGTGGTCTTGGCCACATCGCCTTCGCGCAGGTGCTCGTAGTCACCCAGCACCACGGCGCCGACCGAATCGCGTTCCAGGTTCAGCGCCAATGCGTAGGTGTTGTTCGGCAGTTCGATCATTTCGCCCTGCATCACGTCGGCCAGACCGTAGATGCGCACGATGCCGTCGGACACCGAGGTGACGGTGCCTTCGTTGCGCGATTCCGCGGACAGGGCGACCTTCTCGATGCGGTTCTTGATCAGTTCGCTGATTTCGGAGGGGTTGAGCGTGGTAGCCATCGTCAAGTCCTAGTGCCGGCAATCAAGCCGGACGTTAAATTGAATTCAGTGTGCGAGCGCGGTCTGCAGGCGCGACAGCTTGCCCTTGAGCGAGCCATCGATCACCACATCACCGGCGTCGATCACGGCGCCGCCGATCAGCGACGCATCCACCGCGGTCGAGACTTCGACTTCGCGGCCGAAGCGCTTGCGCAGCGCAGCCTTGATCTTTTCCAGCTCGTCATCAGCAAGTTCGGCCGCCGAGGTGACCGTGGCCTTGACCACATGCTCGGCTTCGGCGCGCAGCTGCTCGAACAGCCCGGAGATTTCCGGCAGCTGCTGCAGACGGCGCGATTCGGCCAGCAGGTTCAGAAAGCGGCCGTAGCTTTCGCCTGCCGTTTCCGGAGTCAGCAACGCCACGGCGTCACCGCGGCTCAGCTGCGGATTGGACAGCAGGGCCGACACGCGCGGATCGGCGGCAACGCGGGCGGAGAACGCAAGCGCGTCCGACCACGGCGCGAACTTGCCTTCCTCACGCGCAATCGCGAATGCGGCGCGGGCGTACGGGCGGGCAAGCGTGAGGGCCTGGCTCATCTCAGATCTCCGCAGCCAGCTCGTCGAGCAGCGCCTTGTGGGCGTTGGCATCGATTTCGCGCTTGAGCAGCTTTTCGGCGCCGGTCACGGCCAGCGCGGACACCTGCTTGCGCAGATCTTCGCGGGCACGGTTAGCGGCCGCATCGATTTCAGCCTGGGCCAGTTCTTTCTGGCGGTTGGCTTCAGCGACGGCTTCGTTCTTGGCGGCTTCAACGATCTGATTGGCGCGCAGATGGGCCTGATCGATGATCTCGTTGGCCTTGCCACGTGCGTCCTTCAACGCCTCGTTGACCTTTTCCTGCGCCTGGGCCAGATCTTTCTGGCTGCGGTCGGCAGCGGCGAGACCTTCAGCGATCTTCTGCTGACGCTCCTCGATAGCCTTCATCAACGGCGGCCAGATCTTGGTCGCGATGATCCAGATCAGCGCGGCAAAGGCCAGGGCCTGTGCAATGAGGGTGAAATTGATATTCATGGGTTCGCTCAGTCGCTGGTGTCGGGGGTGGTTGCGCCGCCACGGCGACGCAACCGAACCTTCATCCGAAGCCGGTTGCCCAAAGGCAACCGGCCATCTCACTGCAGCTGGATCAGCCCGCCAGCTTGGCGGCTTCGGCCAGCAGCGTCGCGGCCAGCGGGTTGGCGAAGGCCAGCAGCAGGCCGACGGCGACCGAGATGATGAACGCGGCGTCGATCAGGCCGGCGGTGATGAACATGCGGACCTGCAGGACCGGGATCAGTTCCGGCTGACGGGCGGCCGATTCCAGGAACTTACCGGCCATGATGGCCAGACCCAGACCGGCGCCCAGCGCGGCGAGGCCGATCATGATGCCGACGGCAAGGGCGGTGGAGCTCTGAACTTGGGCGAGATTGGTCAGGACGGCGAAGTACATGGTTTTCTCCGGGAACTTAAGTAGCTAAGGGTAGTGAAGCGGATGAAGGTTGGAACTGGTTGAAGCTTGTAACTCAGTGACTGTCTTCCGACAGGCTCAGGTACACGATGGACAACATCATGAAGATGAAAGCCTGCAGCGGAATCACCAGCAGGTGGAACAGCATCCAGCCGAGGCCGAACGTGCCGCCAGCAATGGCACCGAACACACCGGCACCACCCAGCACCCAGATCAGCAGGAATACGATTTCCCCGCCGAACATGTTGCCGAACAGTCGCATCGCCAGAGAAATCGGCTTGCTCAGCCACTCGACGATGTTGAGGATCAGGTTGAACGGCATCATCCACTTGCCGAACGGCGCGGTCAGGAATTCCTTGATGAACCCGAGCAGCCCCTTGGACTTGAGCGAGAAGAAGATCATCAGGAAGAACACGCTGATCGACATGCCCAGGGTGGCATTGACGTCGGCGGTCGGCACCGGCTTCCAGTAGTGCACGCCAGCCCACGACAGCGGGATGGCGATGAAATCGGCCGGGATCATCTTGATGAGGTTCATCAACAGGATCCAGAAGAAGATGGTGATCGCGATCGGCGTCACCAGCTTGCTCTTGCCGTGGTAGGTGTCCTTGGCCTGGCGGTCAACGAACTCCAGGCAGATTTCCACGAAGGCCTGCCACTTGCCCGGCACACCGGCCGTGGCCTTGCGGGTCGCCATCCAGAACGCGAACACCATCACCAGGCCCATCAGGACCGCGGTGACGATGGTATCGACGTGGATCGTCCAGAAACCACCGCCTTCACCGACCGGAGCGGTCAGATTCTGCAGGTGATGCTGGATGTAGGAGGTAGGTGTTAGAGCCTCGCCCGCCATGTGTCCGGAACCTTTATGAATTCGATCAACGTCTGGCCAGAGCCAGAACCTGGAACATCAGCGCCACTGGAATTGCCGCCAGCAGTGCCAAAGGAGGAAGTTGCCACCAGAAAAAAGCCATTCCCAGCACCGCAACAATCAGCACAAGCTTCAGCACGAACCCCACGAACAGGCGGACCATTGCTGAACCGGCGGCCTGAACGCCGCCACCGAGCCCCACCCACGCAGCCAGCGCCGACCCGCCCACCACCGCCG
>NZ_BAZI01000327.1 GCF_001310775.1 Stenotrophomonas pictorum JCM 9942 | reverse complement strand
CCAGCAACGGCCGAGGTGGCGCGCGACGCGCTGGCCATCGCCGACCTGGGCGTGGACAACAACATCGTGCGCGCGCCGTTCTCCGGCGTGGTCACCGCCAAGGCCGCACAGCCCGGCGAAATCGTCTCGCCGTTGTCGGCCGGCGGCGGCTTCACCCGCACCGGCATCGGCACCATCGTCGATATGGATTCGCTGGAAGTGGAAGTGGAAGTGGGCGAGGCTTCATCGGCCGCGTGCAGCCGAAGATGCCGGTGGAGATCGTGCTCAACGCCTATCCGGACTGGAAGATCCCCGGCGAGGTGATCGCGATCATCCCCACCGCCGACCGCGGCAAGGCCACGGTGAAGGTCCGCGTAGCGTTGAAGGTGAAAGACCCGCGTGTGGTGCCGGAAATGGGCGTGCGGGTGAGCTTCCTGGAGAAGGCCGCGCCGGCTGGAACCGCGGCCCCCAAGGGGGTACGGGTACCGGGCGCGGCCATCGTGCAGCGTGACGGCAAACCGACGGCATTCGTGCTGCAGGCCGACAACACCGTGCGGGCGCAGGCCGTGCAGACCGGCGCCACGCTGGGCAAGGACAAGCAGGTGCTGTCGGGTCTGGGCGTGGGGCAGACGGTGGTGCTCGATCCGCCGGATGCCTTGAAGGATGGCGACAAGGTGGCGCTGGCGGACGCTGACAAGTAAGCGCCCTGCCCGCTGGCCGGGCGTATCCACTGCGGTGCCGGGAATCACGCGCTGATTGTGTTGCAGGTTTTGTGTGAACCGCCTGTGCGCTCCAGCGCGGGGCGGCCCTTGCCGTCGTTCCACGCCGCCGTGCCCTGCACCTGCCAGGTGGCAGGCCCACATTCCTTCCGTCACTGCTGAGGTCTACCCATGAGCCCACTCGTTTCCTTGCGCAACATCACCAAGACCTATCAGCGCGGCCCGGAGAAAGTGCAGGTGCTGCAGGGCATCGATCTGGATATCGCCCTGGGCGACTTCGTCGCGCTGATGGGTCCGTCCGGTTCGGGCAAGACCACGCTGCTCAACCTGATCGGCGGGCTGGATGCGCCCAGCGGCGGCGAGATCAACATCGAAGACCAGCGTATCGACCAGCTCAGCGGCGGCCAGCTCTCCACCTGGCGCAGCCACCACGTCGGCTTCGTGTTCCAGTTCTACAACCTGATGCCCATGCTCACCGCGCAGAAGAACGTGGAATTGCCGTTGCTGCTGACCGGCCTCAACGCCAGCGAACGCAAGCGCCGCGCGCAGATCGCGCTGACCCTGGTCGGCCTGGCCGATCGCCGCGATCATCGCCCCAATGAACTGTCCGGTGGCCAGCAGCAGCGCGTGGCCATCGCCCGCGCCATCGTCTCCGACCCGACCTTCCTGATCTGCGACGAGCCCACCGGCGACCTCGACCGCCAGAGCGCGGAGGAAGTGCTGGGGCTGCTGCAGCTGCTCAACCGCGAACATGGCAAGACCATCATCATGGTCACCCATGACCCCAAGGCCGCCGAGTACGCCACCCACACCGTGCATCTGGACAAGGGCGAGCTGGTCGACGCCCCGGTGCACTGAAGGAGCCCGGTCATGAAAAAACAACACCAACGGTCTTCGTTACGGCGCAGCCGCCCGCACGGTGGCGCACAGCAGGTACGCCATGAAGTACTTCTCCCTGATCTGGGCGCAGCTGTTCCGCAGCCGTACGCGCACCCTGTTCACGCTGCTGTCCATCGTCACCGCGTTCCTGCTGTTCGGCATGCTCGATTCGGTGCGCGTGGCCTTCGCCAGCGGCGGCAGCAGCGTGGCCGGTGCCAACCGGCTGGTGGTCGCCTCGCGCCTGTCCATCACCCAATCATTGCCGATCCGGCTGGAATCGCAGATCCGCCAGGTGGAAGGCGTCGACGATGTCACCTATGCGATGTGGTTCGGCGGCATCTACCAGGACCAGAGGAACTTCTTCCCCAACTTCTCGGTGGCACCGAACTACTTCGACCTGATGACCGAATTCGACATCCCCAAGGACCAGGTCGAAGCGTTCCGCACCACCCGCACCGGCGCCATCGTCGGAGACTCCCTGGCCAAGCAGTTCGGCTGGAAGATCGGCGACACCATTCCGCTGCAGGCCACGATCTTTCCGCGCGGCGGCAGCAACGACTGGCCGTTGCAGCTGGTCGGCATATTCAAATCCAGGAACACCGCCACCGCGGCCAACGAAGAACGCCAGCTGATGATGAACTGGAAGTACTTCGACGAATCCAACGACTACATCAAAAACCAGGTCAGCTGGTACACGGTGCGGCTGGACAACCCCGACCACGCCTCGCGGGTGGCGCAGGCCATCGATGCGCTCTCGGCCAACTCCGACCATGAGACCAAGAGCCAGACCGAGTCGGCGTTCCAGCAGGCTTTCATCAAGCAGTTCGCCGACATCGGCATGATCGTCACCTCGATCATGGGTGCGGTGTTCTTCACCCTGCTGCTGCTCACCGGCAACACCATGGCGCAAGCGGTGCGCGAGCGCGTTCCGGAGCTGGCGGTGCTCAAGACGCTCGGCTTCAAGGACGGCACCGTGTTGATGCTGGTGATGGTGGAGTCGGTGCTGCTGGTCGGCCTCGGCGGCGCTACCGGTCTGGGACTGGCGGCGCTGGCGCTGCCGGCCATGGCGCCCAAGACCATGGGCCTGCTGCCGCCGGTGGTGCCGGGACAGACCTGGGCGATGGGTGCGCTGCTGATCGTGCTGATCGGGCTGGTGGTGGGCGTGTTGCCGGCGTTGCGCGCCAAGCGCCTGAAGATCGTCGATGCACTGGCCGGGCGCTGAGGAGAACGAGATGAGGAAATTTCTTGCAAATGCGCTGGTCATCGTCCTGCTGGCCATCGGCCTGGGCATCTGGATCGCGCTACCGTGGGTGGGCGTGGCCGGCGTGGCGATCGTGCTCGCAGGGTGGCTGCTGCTCACCCGCAGCGGCCGGCTGGCCCTG
>NZ_BAZI01000326.1 GCF_001310775.1 Stenotrophomonas pictorum JCM 9942 | reverse complement strand
CCCAGTCCCGGGCGGACCCGCCAGCACGGCGGCGGCCGGCAGGATATGGCGGGCGCTCAGTGGCGCCAGACGTACGCCATGCGGGGGCTGCAATGGAATCCACGCCAGCTCGGCAATCTCGGCCTGCACCTGCGGCGTACCCTCGACCCGCACCCGCCAGGCTTCACCTTGCACGCGCCGGCCGGGTTCGTTGACCGCAGTTTCCTCGAACACGCCCAGGGCCTGTGCACCGTCCGGTCGCAGCCTCACGCCCAGTTCCTCGTGCAGCTCGCGGGCCAGCGTCTGCAGCGCCTCCTCGCCGGGTTCGCGCTTGCCGCCGGGCTGGATGAAGGTGTCCGAGCCGTGCTTGCGGACCACCAGCACGCGGCCGGCGTCATCGAGGATCACCGCGGTGACGATGCGGATCGGGGAATCGGAGGGGGACACGGCGAGACTCCCTGTGCGGTGGAATTGGTGGCGGGCGCTGTTTCCAGGGCGCCGCCATCCTCGGTAAGAAGGGCGCCGTGCGGCGCCCTTGGTGCTTACTTCAGTTCCTGCTCGAACAGCTTGTAGATGCGCTTGTACTGGTCCAGCCAGGAGTCGGCGCGGGTGTAGCCGTGGCGTTCCAGCGGGTAGGGCGCGATCGACCAGGTGTCCTTGTGCAGCTCGATCAGCTTCTGGCTCATGTTGACCGAGTCCTGGAAGAACACGTTGTCATCCATCATGCCGTGCGCGATCAGCAGGTGGTCCTGCAGCCTTCGGCATATTCAATCGGCGAGGAGATGCGGTAGGCCTCCGGGTCGATGTCCGGGGTGTTGAGGATGTTGCTGGTGTAGGCGTGGTTGTACTGGTGCCAGTCGCCGACCGGACGCAGCGCGGCGCCGGCCTTGAAGGTGCCCGGAGAACGGAACAGCGCCATGTAGGTCATGAAGCCGCCATAGGAGCCGCCGTAGATGCCGGCGCGGTCGCGGTCGCCCTGCTTGGTCTCGACCAGCCAGTCCAGGCCGTCCAGGTAGTCCTCCAGCTCCGGATGGCCCATGTTGCGGTAGATGCTGTACGCCAGTTGCGGCCATAGCCCTCGCTGCCGCGGTAATCCATGTCCAGCACGATGTAGCCCTGCTGCACCAGCAGGTTGTGGAACATCTGCTCGCGGAAGTAGTTGGAATAGCGCGCATGCACGTTCTGCAGGTAGCCGGCACCGTGCACGAACATGGCGATCGGATACTGCCTGCCCGCTTCGAGCTTCTCCGGGCCGTAGTACTTGGCCCAGATATGGCCGGCGCCGTGCTTGGACGGCACCTGCACCATCTGCGGCTGCACCCATTCTCGGGCCTTGAAGGCGGCGCTGCGGGTGTCGGTGAGCGGGCGTGCTTCGCCGCCGCTGCTGGGCAGCACGGCGATCTGCGCCGGCAGGTAGGGTGCCGAATACCGCACCAGCAGCTGCCCGCCATCCGGTGACAGGCTGAAGTCTTCCACGCCGTCCAGCGCGGTCACTTCGCGCACGGCACCGCCGTTGGCGTTGACGTTGCACACTTCGTAGTCGCCGGGCCATTTCTGGTTGCACAGGAAGTAGAAGCTGCTGCCGTCGGCGCTGAGTACCGGTGCCGAGGCTTCCCAGTTGCCCGACGTGATCGCCCTGGGCTTGCCACTGCCACTTTGCGTGTACAGGTGCGAGTAGCCCGATTCCTCCGACAGCAGCCACAGCGTGCGGCCATCGGGCATCCAGCCGTAATCGTTGAAGCCCCAGTTGATCCAGCCGGCGTCTGTCAGGCGATGGCGGCTTTCCAGTTTGGTGCGGGTGGCGCTGGTGGTGGCGATCCAGCGGTCCTTGTTGTCGTTGGCGCGCAGCATGATTGCCGCCTGGCTGCCGTCGGCATTCCAGCGGATACCGCCGCCCATGAACTCGCTCATCACTTCCAGCGGACGGTTGCCCTTGAGCGGGTCCTTGCCGGCCTTCTTGCGCAGCGCGGCCAGCGGGTCGGTGGCGATGCCGGGCAGATCATCCAGTGACAGCGCCTGGACCTTGCCGGTGGCGGCGTCGGCCAGCCAGAACGCGTGCGGCTCGGGATTGTTGCGACCCACGCGGGTGCGGGTGTCTTCGGCTTCCTCATAGCCGGACTCGGTCACGTACAGCGGCATCTTGCCGCCGCGGCCTTCCTCATAACCCTTGGGCTTGGTCACCACGATCAGGTGGCGCGCATCGGGCGAGAGCACACTGTCGACGATCTCGACCTCGGCGCCGAGGAAGATCGGCGCCGGCGCGCGGGTCGGATCGGCCTGGCGCCAGCGCTCGCCCTGCTCGCGCAGTTCCTCGCGCTGGGCGCGGTCGCTGCGCAGCGTGGACAGGGTGCGCAGCTGCTGGTCGCGAAGCACATCGGCTTTGGGCGCGTCGGCCGGATTCTTCTCGGCCTTGAGCTGGGCCACCTGGCTGGTCACCCCGCTGCGCGGGTTCCAGTGGAACCAGTTGTTGCCCACTTTCCAGATCACACCGCCATCGCTGGCGAAATTGACACCACTGGCGCGTTCGTTGCTGCGGGTGATCTGGCTCAGGGTGCCGTTGCGCAGATCGCGCACGAACACATCGCCATTGCGCACGAACGCCATGCGTTGGCGGCTGCCGTCATAGACGCGGTTGGCCGCATCCAGCGTGCCGCGCTGGTCGTCCGCCACCTGCTGGGCGACGCCGCCGGCCAGCGGCAGGCGGAAGCTGTCGCGTACCGCGCTGCCCGGGCGCTTGAGCGTGTACTCCACCCGCTGCCCGTTCCATGACCACCACGCCGATTCCACCGGCGGGCCGATCCAGTCCGGGTCGGCCATGGCCTGTTCGATGGTGATCGGCGTGGGCGCGGCGTGGGCGGTGCCGAAAGCGGCCAACAACAGCAGGGACAGCGGCAGGAGTCTGGGCATTGCGGATACCGGGAAAGAAAACCGCACAAGCCTAGCAGTCCGGCCTGCGCCCGGGCTGGGCCACAGGTCATGGGCGCGGCAACCG
>NZ_BAZI01000325.1 GCF_001310775.1 Stenotrophomonas pictorum JCM 9942 | reverse complement strand
TCCGGTTCGGCCACCAGATGGTCGCTGAGGTGGCCGGCCATCACCTCCAGCATCAGCCGTGCATGGCGCCCTTGGCCGCGGCGATCTGCACCAGCACCGCATCGCAGTCGTCGCCGGTCTCCAGCGCCTGTTCCAGCGCCGCCACCTGGCCGGCGATGCGGCGCACCCGGGTGAGCAGTTTCTTCCTGTCGCGCTGGATATGGGCCATGCGCGCATCATATACCCATGGGGGGTATATGATGCGCGCCACTTTTCTCCGAAGCCGCCGTCATGTCCCTGGACGCCCTTGCCGCCGCCCGCCGCCACCGGCATGCCTTCAGCGAAGGCAATCCGATGGCCGAAAAGAACACCCGTCGCGCCATGATCCTGACCGTGCTGATGATGGGGGTGGAGATCGCCGGCGGCTGGTGGTTCAACTCGATGGCGGTGCTGGCCGACGGCTGGCACATGAGCTCGCACGCGCTGGCGCTGGGCCTGGCCGCGTTCGCCTATGCCTGCGCGCGGCGCTACCGCGACGATCCGCGCTTCGCCTTCGGCACCTGGAAGATTGAGATCCTGGCCGGCTACACCAGTGCGATCCTGCTGCTGGGCGTGGCCGGGTTGATGGCGTTCGAGTCGATCGCGCGCGTGTTCAAGCCCAGCCCCATCCACTACCCGCAGGCCATCGCCATCGCCGTGGTGGGGCTGGCGGTGAACCTGCTGTGCGCCTGGTGGCTGCGCGACCAGCACCATCACGGTCATGACCACGCCCATGGCGATCACCACGATCATGGCCACCACCACGGCCATCACCATGACCTCAACCAGCGTTCGGCCTACCTGCACGTGCTGGCCGATGCGGCCACCTCGGTGCTGGCGATCATCGCGCTGCTGGGCGGCCTGTACTTCGGCGCTTCGTGGCTGGACCCGCTGATGGGCATCGTCGGCGCGGTACTCGTGTCGGTGTGGGCCGTTGGCCTGATCCGCCAGACCGGCCGGGTGCTGCTGGATGCGGAAATGGACGCGCCGGTGGTGGCCGAGATCCGCGAGGCGGTGGAGCAGGGCGCGGTGCCGGCGCGGCTGGCCGATCTGCATGTCTGGCAGGTCGGCCGTGGCCGTTTCGCCTGCGCGATGGAGGTGGTCACCGCGCCGGGCGTGGAGTCAGAGGTGTTCCACCGCGCGCTGTCCATCCACGAGGAAATCGTGCATGTGACGGTGGAGGTGCGCCACGCCGCGGGGTGAGGGTTGCCGGCGGCGTGCATCGCGCGGCTTGAGACGGAACAGCCGCCCGGGGTGGCTGCTCCCTTGCGGCGCCAAGGGCAAGACGTCTCAGACGTCGCCGCCCTCGGCCCAGCCCTCGCCACTGCCGCGCTGGAACACGATATCGCCCTCGTGCACCTGGCCGGCCGGCAGGTGCGCGGTATCGGCCAGACGCGCGTAGATGGGGGTGAAGTCCGGTCCGGTCGCCGCCATCAGCTGCTCGAAGCTGTCGATGACGAAGTAGGTTTTCTGGAAGGTGTCGATGCGGTAGCGGGTGCGCATGATCCGCTCCAGGTCGAAGCCAATCCGGTTGGGCGCGGCGGATTCCAGCGAGTACAGCGATTCGCCCTTCGACGAGACGATGCCGGCACCGTAGATGCGCAGGCCATCGGCGGTATTGATCAGGCCGAATTCCACTGTGTACCAGTACAGCCGGGTCAGGTTCTGCAGTGCGTCCGGGCCGATCGCATGCGCCTTGACGCCGCCACGGCCATAGGCGGCCATGTAGTCGGCGAACACCGGGTTCATCAGCAGCGGCACATGGCCGAACAGGTCGTGGAACAGGTCGGGTTCGGCGATGTAGTCGATCTGGTCCGGGCGGCGGATCCACCAGGTCACCGGAAAGCGGCGGTGCGCCAGGTGATCGAAGAAATCGAGTTCCGGCAGCAGGCCTTCGACCCCGACCAGGGTCCAGCCGGTGGCCGCACCCAGCACTTCGTTGAGCTGGTCGAAACGCGGAATCATGTGCGCGCTCATGCCCATCGCGTCCTGGGCATCGAGGAATTCCTGGCAGGCGCGGCCGACCAGCAGCTCGCGCTGGCGCTGGTACAAGGTGCTCCAGGTGGCGTGGTCATCGGCGCTGTAGCCGTCCCAGGGTTGCTCCACCACCGCGGTGGTATAGACCGGCACGTAACCCTTGTCGGTCTGCTGGTGTTCGACGCGGCGCGGGGTGGCTTCCATGACGGTGGTTCCGGGTAACGAGGGAATCCATCGATGGTAGGGACGAGGCCGCGCAACAGGTGTGCAAAGTTGCGACGCTGCGGCTTTGTGACGCAATATTGTTGCGCGCATACAATGTTGCGGAGCAACAAAGATGGGTCCAGTCATGTTTGACCGAACGGATCTTCGGCTGTTGGCCGAAATCCAGCAGCAGGGCCGCGCCACCAACGCCGAGCTGGCGGCCCTGGTGAACCTTTCACCGTCGGCGTGTCTGCGCCGGATCCAGCGGCTGGAAAGCGAAGGGGTGATCGGCGGCTACGGCGCCCGCCTGGAGCCGCGCGCGATCGGGCTGGGACTGCAGGCGTTCGTACGGGTGCAGCTGTCCAAACATGGAAAGGAGGCGATCGACCACTTCGTCGAGGCGGTGCTGCTGTGGGATGAAGTGGTGGCCTGCCACGCGCTGACCGGCGACATGGACTACCTGCTGCACGTCTACGTGCGCGATCTGGACCACTTCTCCGCGTTCCTGCTGGACAAGCTGCTCAATGCCGCCGGTGTGGCCGACGTCAATTCCAGCTTCGTGCTGCGCGCGGTGAAGGAATTCCGCGCGCTGCCACTGTCACAGCTGGGACGGGGCTGAGCGGCGGTATCCGGGACGCACATGATCGCCCCGTCGGCGGTTGGACTCAGCGCGCCTGCGCGCCGCAGTCCTTTTCCTTGCCGCGCAGTTTGTCGATACGCGAGCGGCTGTCCTGGCAGCGCTGCACGGCCTCGGCCTGCAGCGCCGCGGCGCGTGCA
>NZ_BAZI01000324.1 GCF_001310775.1 Stenotrophomonas pictorum JCM 9942 | reverse complement strand
CGACGAGGCTGCGCGCGCAGTGGCCTGCAACAAGCTGGCCTGGTTCAGTGCCGATGTGTGGCGCTGGTCCAGCGCAGAGTCCGGGGCTGCCATGGTGGCGACCGCATCGGCGCATGCGGCTCCAGAGCCGGCGCTGGACCCGGACTATCCGTTCCTCCGCCAGGAGCAGACGCCGGATACCCTGGGCGCGTACTTCGCGCGACCCGCGACGGGCGCCCGCCGAATGTGGTGCTGATCATCGTGGAGGGGCTGGGGCGTTCGTTCTCCGGTCCGCAGGCGGCGCTGGGCAGTTTCACCCCGTTCCTCGACACCCTGGCTGCGCGCAGCCTCTATTTCGACAATTTCATCGCCAACCAGGGCCGCACGTTCGGCGTGCTGCCGACCCTGCTCGGCTCGGCACCCTTTGCCGACCAGGGCTTCACCGCGCTGGGCGAACGCATGCCTGCGCATCCAGGCCTTTTCAGCGTGTTGCGCCAGCAGGGTTATCACACCGCGTTCTACAACGGCACCGATACCGCCTTTGATGACGAACGGGGCTACATGCGGCTGCAGCAGGTGCAGACGCTGGTGGACATGAACAACTTCGGTCCCGGCTACCAGCGCAATCCGTTCAGCGCCTGGGGCTACCCGGACAAGGAGCTGGTGTCGCGCGTGCTGGCCGACAGTGACCGACTGCCATCGCCGTTCGTGCTGGCGATGCAGACCATCTCGATGCACACCAGCTACGAGTTCCCCGGGCAGGAGGCCTACCGTGCCCGATTCGAGCAGCAGCTGCAGCAGCTGCGGGTACCGGAGTCGCGCCTGGCCGGCTACCGCGCCAACGCCGCGATCTACAGCACGATCCTGTACACCGATGACCAGCTGCGGCGCTATTTCGAGTCGGTGCAGAAGGCGCCCTGGTATGACGACACCATTTTCGTGGTGACTGGCGATCACCGGCTGCCGGAGATCCCGATGGGTGAACACGTCGATCGTTACCACGTGCCGCTGATCGTGTTCTCGCCCCTGCTCAAGCAGCCCAAGCGGGTGCGTGCGGTGTCCTCGCAGCTGGATGTGACGCCCTCGCTGATGGCCCTGCTGTCCAACACCTACGGCCTGCAGCGTCCGGCACGGACCGCGTGGCTGGGTACCGGCCTGGACATGTCCGAGAATTTCCGAAACCTGCACCAGCTGCCGTTGAAGCAGACCAAGACCAGTGCGCCGGAGTATCTGGCCGACCGCTGGTGGCTGCGCGACGGCGAGTTGTATGAACTGCAGGACGGCATGCATCTGGCCAGGGCCGATGACGCCAGCGTGCGTGAGTGGGTGGCGCAGCGCCTGCAACGCTATACGCAGGCCAATGCGATCTTCCTCAAGCGCGGCGCGCTGCTTCCGGACGGCGCTACGCCGCCGCTGGTCGCCTATGCGGCCGTTCCCGAGGCCACGCAACTGTCTGCTGCACCGGCGGTGCCCGGTGTGTCCATCACTTCGGCCGAGGCCACGGCGACGGCGACCGGCGTGCGCTTGTCGGCGGTATTTGCCAGCGGGGATTCCAAGCCCAGCCGTGTGTTCGTGCCGCTGGCGGTCATGTCCAGCGAGAACGGCCGCGAACTGCAGGAGGTCTACGGCCAGGCCCTGCAGTTGCCGCCTGGCGGCAGTCATCAGGTCCAGCTGCAGTTGCCCCTGCCGCAGCCCGAAGATTGCAAAGGCCGGTGCTATGTATCGGTATTCCCGTCCGACCCCGATAGCGGCAAGGCCATCGGGCAGGGCCGTTATCACTTGCTGGTGGATACCGGCAGCACCGTGGAGAAGCAGTAATGAACAATCGTCTTGCCATCGGCATGCTGGCACTGCTGTGTCTGCTGTCGAGCGCACCTTCCATGGCGGCCAGCCGCGCGATGTGGACCTGGGAAGCCGAGTCCTATGCGATGGTCGAGGACCCGGCCGTCGCCGAGGAGGCCGCCGCCTATCTGAAATCGCAGCAGATCGACACCATCTACCTGTATGCCGATGCCTACAAGGGCCGCAACCTGATCGTCGATCAGCCGCAACTGTATCGCGCTTTCATCGAGCGCATGCATGGCAAGAAGATGAAGGTATATGCCTTGCTGGGCTCCTGGTATCTGAGCACCCAGAACTACGTGTTGCCGGCCTACCGCAAAGAAGCCGAAGCGATGTTCCGCCGCGTGGTGGAGTACAACGCATCGGTACCCGAAGCCGCACGTTTTGATGGTGCCAACCTGGACATCGAGCCGCACATCCTCGATGAATGGAATGACGACACCCGTGCGGATCTGCTGGTGGGCTTCCTGGACATGAGCGCAGCGGTGATGCGCATCAAGCAGGAGAGCGGCGCGACCTTGATGGTTGGCCCGGCGATTCCGTTCTGGCTGGACGGCATCGAGGTGGAGTGGAATGGCCGTCATCGTCCGGTGAGCGAGCACACCATCAACATCTACGACTACGTCGCCTTGATGGACTACCGCGACAAGGCCGAGGGCCGCGACAGCATCCTGTCGCATGCGGCCAGCGAGATCGCCTACGCCAATGAAGTCGGCAAGAAGGTGGTGATCGGGCTGGAGGTTTCTTCCAACGACATCAACAAGGTCACCTTCCATGAGGAAGGCCCGAAGGTGTTCGAGCAGGAGGTGCGCAAGGTCGAACGCGCGCTGCGCAACGAGCCGTCCTTTGCCGGCTTCGCCATCCACCACTACCGCGCATGGCGCCGCTGGTCCGGCCAGTACTGGGAATAGGGTCCACGACACCTTCGCAGCGCGCCGCAGGAAGTGCGCCACGTTGCGACGGGAGCGACGGCGGCGCGGGGGCGGTTGCCCCTTACAATGCGCCGATGGCGAGGGACCGGATTGAAATCTCGGAGCAGCTGGCGATACCGGAAACGGAGATCGTCGAGCGTTTCGTGCGCGCGTCCGGCGCCGGCGGCCAGAACGTCAACAAGGTCTCCACCGCCGTGGAACTGCGCTTTGATATCGCCGCCT
>NZ_BAZI01000323.1 GCF_001310775.1 Stenotrophomonas pictorum JCM 9942 | reverse complement strand
TCATCACCGCCGCGCTCCAGTGAGGCACTGCCAGCCGCATACGGCGAGAGCAGCGCCGCGCGCGCGGCATCGTCCAGCGCATCGAAACGGTCTTGACCACCGAGCACGTCGGCCAGCGCGCGCGCATGCACGCTCGATTCCTGGCGCACATCCAGCCGAGCCAGATGGAAGCCGAAGGTGCGCACCCGCCACAGCAGCCGGCGCACCGAGAACCAGCCGGCGTGCTTGCCCTTGTTGGCCTCCAGACTATCCAGGATCAGCTGCAGGTCGGCGGCAAATTCCGCCGGCGACGCATAGGCGCCGGGTGCATCTTCCAGCGTGGCCTGCAGCCGCGCCCGCATGCGGTCGTTGAGCAGCCGGTACGGCATGTCGGCATGGCGCGGGCGCGACTGCACCTGCGGCAGCAGCTGGCGGTACTGCTCGACACGGGCCAGCACGTCGGCGCTGACGCCGACCAAGTCGGTGGACTGGCTGAGCAGGCTGGCCAGCGCCAGCATGTCCTTCAGATACAGGCCGAGCACGGCGCTGCGCTGCGCGTTCAAGGTGGCGGTGATGGTGGTCGCATCCACATTGGGATTGCCGTCCATATCGCCGCCGACCCAGGTGCCGAAGCGCACCAGCCGCGGCAGCGGCACCGTGCGGCCCCAGGTGTCCAGCAGCGCCTGTTCCAGGGATTCGTAGAACACCGGCATCACCCGGTACAACACCCGGGTGAGATAGAAGCCGACATGCTCGCGCTCGTCATCCACGCTCGGCCGCACCGGCGAGGAATCGGCGGTCTGCCACGAGGCGGTCAGCGCCATGCGGAAGCGCGCGGCATCGGCGGCCTGCTCGCCGGGCGTGCGCTGGCCATCGAGGTTGTCCACCAGCGCGGCCACCATCAGCTGTTCTTTTTCCAGCAGCGCGCGGCGCACCGCCTCGGTCGGATGCGCGGTGAACACCGGCTCGATATCGATCCGCGGCAACCACTGCGCCAGCTCCTCCAGCGACACGCCCTGCGCCTTGAGCTGCAGCAGCGCATCGTGCAGGCCATCGGGCTGCGGACGCTTGGTGCCGGCACGCTGGTAGTCGCGGCGGCGGCGGATGCGGTGTACGCGCTCGGCGATGTTCACCACCTGGAAGTAGGTACTGAACGCACGTACCAGCGCCTCGGCCTCGCGCGGTGCGCGGCCCTCCAGCTGCGTGCTCAGTGTTGCCAGCGGGCCCTGGCTTTCACGACGCGCGATCGCCGCCGTGCGCACCGCTTCCACTTCATCAAGAAAGTCCGGCGATACCTGCTCGGACAGAAGGTCGCCGACCAGGGCACCGAGGCGGCGCACATCGTCGCGCAACGGCAGATCGGGGGTGGCGAAGACAACGCTGCTGCGGTACTCGTTCATCCTGGGACGTGGAGCCTTGAGAGCGGAAACGCCCCAAGCCTACCCCAAAAAATCACCGGTTTTTGCAGTGCATCATGGCTGAAACAGTTGCATCTGCACCTTGTCCAGCCACTGTCCCGGCAGACAGCACAACGGGGCGCAAGCGCCCCGTTGTGGACATACCCTGTCGCTGGAACGTCAGCGTTTCTTGCCACCGGTACTGGCCGGCGCGGCCAGCCACTTGTCCAGCAACTCCTCGCTTTCCGCCAGCATGGTCATGATCGATTCGCGCGCGCGGTAGGCGTGCGATTCGTTGGGCAGCATCACCAGCCGCGAGGTGCCACCCAGCCCCTTCACCGCGGCGAACATGCGCTCGCTCTGCAGCGGGAAGGTGCCGGAGTTGTTGTCCTCGGCCCCATGGATGAACAGGATCGGGTCCTTGATCTGTTGCGCGTAGTTGAACGGCGACATCTTCAGATACACCTCCTGCGCCTGCCAGTAGTTGCGCTCTTCGGCTTGGAAACCGAACGGGGTCAGCGTACGGTTGTAGGCGCCCGAGCGAGCGATACCGGCCTTGAACAGGCGCGTGTGCGCGAGCAGATTGGCGGTCATGAACGCGCCATAGGAATGCCCACCGACAGCGATGCGTTCGCGATCGGCGACACCGCGTTTGACCACCTCGTCCACCGCCGCCTGCGCGCTGGCGACCAGCTGCTCGATATAGGTGTCGTTGGGTTCGGCATCGCCCTCGCCGATGATCGGCATGGTCGGTGCGCTGAGCACCACGTAGCCCTTGGCCAGGAACGCCTGCGGCCCCCAGTAGCTGACCGCGTTGAAGCGGTGCGGCGAGCCGGTGACCTGGCTGGCGTCCTCAGCCGATTTGAACTCGGCCGGGTAGGCCCACATCAGCAGCGGCCGCGGGCCATCCTTCTTCGGGTCGTAGCCCGGCGGCAGCAGCAGGTCGCCGGTCAGTGCCACCCCGTCGTTGCGCTGGTAGCGGATCTGCTCCTTCTTCACCCCCCGCAGGGCCGGCAGCGGGTGCGCGAAGCGGGTCAGCTGCCGCGGCGTGGCATCGGCGTCCAGGCCACGGGCGAACAGGTTGGCCGGCACGTCGTTGGATTCGCGGTAGCTCAGCACACGCGGGCTTTCACCGTCGATCAGCGCCAGCGGCATCTCGTAGTACGGCGCCTGCGAGTGGAACAGACGCTCGGCCTTGCCGCTATGCAGGTCCACCTTGTCCAGGAACGGGCGATCGCCCTCGGCCGAGGCGCCGGCACCGATGCGGTAGAAACTGTTGCCATCGGCGCTGAGCTGCAGCCGCGAGCGGCCGGCCGCATCGGCCTGCAGCACCGGCTCGCCCGGATCGCCATAGCGGTCATCGTCCGAACGCGCCGACAGCAGCACCGGGGCCTGTTCGGGATGGTCCGGGGCGATCTTCCACTGCTTGACCTGGCGGGTCTTCCACCACGATTCGTCCAGCAATGCCAGGTCGCCACGGCCCCAGGTGATACCGGCATAGCGCGAGCCCAGCTGCGCCAGCGTCACCGGCGGCTTGTCGAACGGCGCGGCCTGCATCAGCACCGCATCGCGGATCGCCGTGTCACGCGACGGATCACCGCCGTCC
>NZ_BAZI01000322.1 GCF_001310775.1 Stenotrophomonas pictorum JCM 9942 | reverse complement strand
GGCGGTGGCGCCTCGGGGAGCTGGTGATGCGCTGGTTGCGCCATCTGTTCTCGCCCTCGGCACAGGCCGCGTTCCCGGAAGCGAGTCTGGACCGGATCGCCCATGCTATCGCCGCCGGCGAGCGCCTGCATGGCGTGCAGGTGATGTTCGCGGTCGAATCGGACCTGTCGCTGGCGGCGCTGTGGAACGGTGTCACGCCCCGCCAGCGCGCCGAACACGCCTTCGCCCTGCTGCGGACCTGGGATACGCAGGCCAACAACGGCGTGCTGATCTATCTGCTGCTGGCCGACCGGGCCATTGAAATCATCGCCGACCGGGGTCTGCGCGAGGTGATCGAGGCCGCGCAATGGCAGAGGATCTGCGATCACCTGCGCGAGCAGTTGCGCAACGGCGACCGTGAAGCGGCGGTGCTGGCAGCGGTGGCCGAGGTTTCGCAGCTGCTGGCCGCGCACTTTCCAGCGGATCCGACCCGGCGCGCGGGCAACGAACTGCCGGACCGGCCGCAGCTGCTCGATTGAGCCGGCGGTTGACGCGGGGGATGCAGCCCCGAGAATAGGGGCTTGTCTGCCACTGCGTGCCCACATGATCTACCTACACGACATAGACCCCGTCGCCTTCTCGCTGGGGCCGATCAAGGTGCACTGGTACGGCATCATGTACCTGCTCGGTTTCGCCGCCGCCTGGTGGCTGGGCCGCGTGCGCATCCGCGCCGGACGTCTGCCGGGCGTGGACATGAACGGTTTTTCCGATCTGCTGTTTTACAGCATGCTCGGCGTGGTGCTGGGTGGGCGTATCGGCTACATGCTGTTCTATGCCAGCGCCGAATGGCTGGCCAACCCGATGATCCTGCTGCGGGTGTGGGAAGGCGGCATGAGTTTCCACGGCGGCCTGCTGGGCGTGCTGATCGCCGGCTGGTGGTGGACCCGCAAGCACAGGCTGCACTTCTTCGACACCATCGATTTCGTCGCGCCGCTGGTGCCGCTGGGCCTGGGGTTCGGCCGGCTGGGCAATTTCATCGGTGGCGAGCTGTTCGGCAAGTTCACCCATGCCGGCTGGGGCGTGATCTTTCCGCATGCGCCGCTGAAGGATGTGCCCGCCGGCCTGCCGAGCATGCAGCAGCTGATGTCGGCCGCGCAGATCCAGCAGGATTACGCCGCCGGTCTGCTCAACCAGTACGCCCGGCATCCCTCGCAGCTGTATGAAGCACTGCTGGAAGGCTGGTGATGTTCGTGGTGCTGTGGCTATATTCTAGGACGCCGCGCCCGCGCTATGCCGTGTCGGGTCTGTTCGCGCTGCTGTATGGCAGCTTCCGCTTCCTGGTCGAGTTCGTGCGCATGCCCGACAACGGCGTGTACGTGGCGTTCGACTGGCTGACCCGCGGGCAGATCCTGAGCCTGCCCTTGATCGGGCTGGGGCTGGTACTGCTGGCCCTGTCGCGGCGCGCGCCGGTATTGCAGCCGGCAGTGGCGGGAGAAAAGGCGTGAAGCAGTATCTGGAGCTGTTGCAGCATGTGCTCGAGCACGGCAGCGAGAAGTCCGACCGCACCGGTACCGGCACCCGCAGCGTGTTCGGCTGGCAGATGCGCTTCGATCTCAACCAGGGTTTCCCGCTGGTCACCACCAAGAAGCTGCACCTGCGCTCGATCATCCACGAGCTGCTGTGGTTCCTGAAAGGTGACACCAACATCGCCTATCTGCAGGACAACCAGGTGCGGATCTGGGACGAGTGGGCCGACGCCAACGGCGATCTCGGTCCGGTCTATGGCAAACAGTGGCGCAGCTGGGCCACCGCCGACGGCCGCGAGATCGACCAGATGCAGTGGCTGGTGGAAGAGATCAAACGCAATCCGGATTCGCGGCGGCTGGTGGTCAGCGCCTGGAACGTGGGCGAGCTGTCGCAGATGGCGTTGATGCCGTGCCACAACCTGTTCCAGTTCTACGTGGTGGACGGCAAGCTCAGCTGCCAGCTGTACCAGCGCAGCGGCGACATCTTCCTCGGCGTGCCGTTCAACATTGCCAGCTATGCGCTGCTCACGCATATGGTGGCGCAGGCCACCGGGCTGGGGGTGGGGGATTTCGTGCATACGCTGGGCGATGCGCACCTGTATTCGAACCACTTCGAACAGGCCCGCGAGCAGCTGGCACGCGGGCCGCGCGCGCTGCCGACGCTGTGGTTGAACCCGGAAGTGGCCGATCTGTTCGGTTTCACCTTCGATGACATTCGCATTGACGGCTATCACCCGCATCCGGCGATCAAGGCGCCGGTGGCCGTGTGACTTAAAAAGGCAAATGACGTCCGATAAGCCGGTGCGCTTATACTGGCCCGCCGTAAACGGTGCTTGCAATGAAGCTGTCGCTGATTGCTGCTTTGGACCGCCAACACGGTATTGGTCTGCACAATCAGATGCCTTGGCACCTTCCTGATGATCTGAAGCACTTCAAGCGCTCACCCTTGGTAGGCCAGTATTGATGGGGCGCAAGACCGCACAGTCGCTGGGTCGGGCGTTGCCCGGTCGCACCAACCTGGTGCTGACGCGCAGCGGACAGGTGCCGTTCGAAGGGATGCGTGCGGTGGTTTCACTCGATGAGGCCCAGGCGGTTGCCCGGGGCGAAGGTGCGCAGGAGCTGTGCGTGATCGGCGGCGGCGAGGTCTATCGCCTGTTGCTGGACCAGGCCAGTGATCTGTATCTGACCTGGGTGGACACCGCGGTGGTGGCCGATACGCATTTTCCGCAAGTGGATCCGGCGCAGTGGCAGGAAGTGGACAGCCAGCCGCACGCGGCCGACGAGCGGCATGCCTTCGCCTTCCGGTTCGCGCACTACGTCCGGCGCTGATCAACAGACCCGTGGGAAACGCCGCGACCTTTGCATGACCATCGGCGGCTGCGCCGATGGTCCGCGCTTCATTCGCCCGGGGCGGGCTTGTGCGGATTGCCGCCAGGGTGGTTGGTACCACCACCACGCGGACGATGCCGGCGCGGA
>NZ_BAZI01000321.1 GCF_001310775.1 Stenotrophomonas pictorum JCM 9942 | reverse complement strand
TCCGCCGGCGGCGGGCTGTACTGGTACAGCCACGTTTCGGTCAGGGTCTTGCCGCCGCTGCGCAGGTACAGGCGGATATCGATCTGCTGCGTGCCGTCGTCGGGCGGCACAAGGTCGAACATGGCGCGGTAGCCCTTGATCTCGCGCAAGGGGCGCGCCGAGACGACTTCCACGCGGCCGCGGCTGGTTTCCACCACCGCCTCGACCTCGGCCTTGTCGATCAGGCCGGCCAGTTCGCCGCCTTCGAAATCCACCGCGAAACGCCACGAGAAATACTCGCGCTTCTTGCCGATCACTCCGCCAAGACCCGTGCGGCTGGCCACGCAGTGCGCCAGTGGCGGGCGGGCCGGCGGCTGCGCGCCCCAGTACAGGCGATAGCCGACCAGCAGTTCCTGGCCCGGCTGCGGCTTGGCCTTGGGGTTCCAGAACGCGACGATGTTGTCGAAGGTCTCATCGACCGTGGGAATCTCCACCAGCTGCACCGAGCCTTCGCCCCATTGCCCCTTCGGCTCCACCCACAGGCAGGGGCGCTTCTCGTAGAACACGCCGTCGTCCTGGTAATGGTCGAAATTGCGGTCACGCTGCAGCAGGCCGAAGCCGCGCGGATTGTGGTCCACGAACATGTTGAAGCGCAGGTGGGCGGGGTTGCACAGCGGCCGCCAGATCCATTCGCCGGCGCCGTTCCACATCGACAGGCCGTCGGTGTCGTGGATCTCCGGGCGCCAGTCCCAGCCCATGCGGCGGTCGTTCTCGCCGACCTGGTACATGCTGGTGCACGGCGCGATGCCGAGGCGCTCGATTTCCCTGCGCGGATACAGCGCGCTGTCGATGTCCATCAGCAGCACCTCGCCATTGGTGATGGCGAAGCGGTAGGCGCCGGCCAAGCTGGGCGAATCCAGCAGGCCATAGACGACGATGGTCTCCGAATCGGCGCTGGGCTGCTCCAGGTAATAGGCGATGAAGTCGGGGAATTCCTCCGGGCGGCCCAGGCCGGTATCGATAGCCAGGCCACGCGCCGATTGTCCGTACTGGCCCTCCTTGCCCACGGCGCGGAAATAGCTGGCGCCGAGGAAGGCGGCGAAATCGCGATCGGTATCGGTGCGGGTGTTCAGGCGGAACCCGGCAAAGCCCAGATCGGCCGGCAGCTGGCTGCCGTTGATGCCGCTGTTGCCGTAATCGAACGCCGCGCCGTCATAGGCCAGCTCCTGCGCCTGGCCATCGACCACATCGAACATGCGGACCGGCGAATGGAAGTACAGGCCCAGATGGAAGAACCTGGCCTGGAATTTGCCCGGCTGATCGGCCCACAACGCATGGTCCTGCCGGTAACGGATGGACTGGTACTGGTCCCAGTCCAGCTTCTCCACCGCCGGCGGCAGCACCCGTTTGTGACTGCGATACGGCGCCTGTGCCAGCGCGCGCGCCTGGCCCTTGAGCGTGGCGAAGTCGAACGGCTGCGGCTGGCCGATACGGCGCAGACCCTGTTGCTGGGGGCTGGCGGCGCAGGCAGGCAACGCGGGCAGGCCGAAGGCGGCCAGCGCCAGCGAGGCACGACGGAGGAAATCGCGGCGGTGCATGCAGTCATCCGTGGCAGGAGGTTGCGCATGATAGGCACAGCCCGCCTAACCGTACGCTGGATGGAAGCCCGCCTCCGCCCGCTCAGCGTTGGCAGTGCCCACACCAGACAGTGGCCCGCTGGCCGATGGCGGCGTAGCGCAGGTCGCGCCCGCACTGCTTGCAGGTCTGGCCTTCCCGTCCGTACACCAGCAACTCCTGTTCGAAGTAGCCCGGGGCTCCGTCGGGGCTGATGAAATCGCGCAGGGTGGTACCGCCCCGCACAATGGCGTAGCCGAGGATCTGTTTCACCGCATCGGCCAGCCGCTGGTAGCGCGCGAGAGAGACCTTGCCCGCCTCGCGCAACGGGTTGATGCCGGCCATGAACAGGCTCTCGGCCGCGTAGATGTTGCCCACGCCGACCACGATGCGCTGGTCCATCAGGAAGGTTTTGATCGATGCGCTGCGGCCGCGGCTGCGCGCGAACAGGTAGTCGCCATCGAAGTCCCCATCGAGTGGCTCCGGTCCCAGATCGCGCAGCAGTTCATGGGTTTCACCCACCGGCTGCCACAGCAGGCAGCCGAACCGGCGTGGATCGTTGAAGCGCAACACGCGGCCGTCCTCCAGACTGAGGTCGACATGGTCGTGCGTGCGCACCGGCGTGTCGCCGGGCAGCACCCGCAGGCTGCCGGACATGCCCAGATGCAGCAGCGCGCTGCCGGCCGCGGTATCCAGCAGCAGGTACTTGGCGCGGCGGCGGATCGCGGCAATACGTTGGCCAGGCAACTGTGTTTCGACTTCGGCCGGGATCGGCCAGCGCAGGTCCGGCCGGCGCAGGATCACGCCATGGATGCGCCGGCCCTGCAGGTGCGGCTCCAGGCCGCGGCGGGTGGTTTCGACTTCGGGTAATTCGGGCATGCGGAATTCTCTTTCGGTGCAGTTGCTTGCCGCTCGGACGGCTGGCGTGGGCGCACGCACTCAGCGCGGCGGCGCCATCAGTTCACGGGCGCTGAGGTAGCCGTCACCGTTGGCATCCTGGCGGGCGAAACGGGACAGGATCACCTGCCGCTGTTCTTCGCGGGTGATCGGCTTGCCGCGGCCGCCGGGCTGTTCGGCCGGCTCCAGCACGCCATCGCCGTTGCGGTCCATGCGGTCGAAGGCGTACAGCATCCACTGCAGGTACTCGTCCGGGCTGACGCGGCCATCGCCATCGCTGTCCATCCGCTGCAGGTACTGGCTGGTGTCCTGTACCTGCGCCATGGCCGACAGCGCGGCCAACAGCAGGACGGGCCCGAGGAGAAAAAACGGTCGTGTCTTCATGCGGTACCCGGCGGATAGTCTTTGAGCCGTGCGGCATGCGCCGGCAATGCCGCGCTGCCGCTGGCTTGGGCCTCATGGCATCGCTGCCGCCGCTGGTGCCGGCGCTCGG
>NZ_BAZI01000320.1 GCF_001310775.1 Stenotrophomonas pictorum JCM 9942 | reverse complement strand
CCGATCCCCGCCGCGCCGGGACGCCGCGCCGGCCTGCAGCTGGCGGTGGACGATGATGGCCCGGGCATCGCCGAGGAGAATATCGCCAAGGTGCTGCAGCGCGGTGTACGCGGTGACGAGCGGGTACAGGGCCATGGCATCGGCCTGTCGATCGTGCAGGACCTGATCAAGGACTATCGCGGCGAACTGCAGGTCAAGCGCTCGGCCGAGCTGGGCGGGGCCCGTTTCGAAGTGACGCTGCCGCCGGGGCTGTGAGGTTCAGGCGCCGTCGAGGGCGGCGAGCACGTCGGCAAACGGCGACGGGCCATAGAAGCGGCGCAGGTGTGCGGCCACGGCCGGCATCGCCTGCTCCAGCAGTTGCGGTGCGGAGAAGTGGTACTCGCTGACGACCGCAAAGAACTCCTCCGGGGCTTCGGCCGCATACGGATCCACAGCGGTGTCCTCGCCGTTGTCCACCTGCCGGCAGAAACGGTCATAGCACTGCTGGAAATCGCGCGCCCACTGCTTCTGCCACTCCCGCGGCAGCGGCGGCGTGCCATCCATCGCACCATCGAGCAGGTCGATCTTGTGCGCCATCTCGTGCACGGCCACGCAGAACCCGGCCTGCGGATCGGCGATATCGGCCTGCACATCGGCCCAGGACAGGATCAGCGGACCGCTGTCCCACGCCTCGCCGATAAGTTCGTCATCCCATTCGTGCAGGATGCCGGCCGCGTCCAGATGGCTGCGGCGCACGCGGAACGCATCGGGATAGACCACCAGTTCGGACCAGCCGTGCAGGCCTTCGGCACCGAACTCGATCAGTGGCAGGCAGCACAGCGTGGCCAGCAGCAGGCGCTGGGCCGGATCCAGTTCCAGCCCGGCGACCGCGGTGATGGTTTTCCGCTGCAGGAACCGCGCGACCAGCTCGCGCAGGCGGCGCTCGCGTTGCGGGACAAGCGGCCGCACCCACGGGCAAGCCTCGCGGACCTGCAGCCAAAGCGCGTCATCAACCGGAGGTGGCGGGCGTTGCCACCAGCGCCCGAACCCAGGGATCAGCGGAACATGCCCGGCAGCAGGCGGTGCCACTTCGGTGCGCGCAGGCGGGGGATGATTTCCTCATCGCTGCCACCGCCGGCCGGCGGTGTGGTGCGCTTTGACGCCGGCGCTGGCGCGCCGCTGGCCAGATTCACCGATGCCGCTGGCACTGCAACCCGCTCCACTTCGCTGGGAGCGTAGGTGCAGCCGGTGTTGCTGGAGCCATTGAGCGCTTCGGAGGCCTGCGCTGCAACCGGCGTCAACAACAGGATCAGGCAATGTGCGAGGTGGCGCATCGACAACATCCAGAGCGGGCGAGCTCCCGATTCTAGCCTGCTTTTTTGCCTGAATTGGTTCGTGTGCTGGGCGCCCTGCCGGGCATCCCGCATAATTTCGCCGATTGTTTCGAGGAATAGCTGCCGTGGATGACCGCGAACTGCTGGCCAAGCTGGGGGCCGGGCCCCTTTCCGGCGATGCGCTGGCCCGCGAGCTGGGGCAGACCCGGGCCGCAGTCTGGAAGCGTATCCAGGGCCTGCGCGCGGCTGGCGTGGCGATTGACGGCCGCGCGGGCGACGGCTACCGGCTTGAACGTCCGGTGGAGCTGCTGTCGGCTGCGACGATCCGCGCGGCGTTGGCGCCGGACGTGGCGAATCTGCTGGCGGATCTGCAGGTGGGCTGGACGGTGGCCTCGACCAACAGCGAATTGCTGCAGCGCAGCACGCCTGGGCGCGGGGTGGAGGTGCTGCTGGCCGAGCGCCAGACCGGTGGCCGTGGACGGCGCGGCCGGCATTGGGCCTCGCCCTTGGCCGCACATGTGTACCTGTCGCTGTCGCGCGCGTTTCCCGGAGGCCTGTCGCGGATGGGCGGGCTGAGCCTGGCGATGGGCGTGTCCACGGTGGAGGCGCTGCATGCCCTGGGGTTCACCGGCGCCGGCCTGAAGTGGCCCAACGATGTGATGGTGGACGGGCGCAAGCTCGGCGGCCTGCTGGTGGAGGGCGGTGGCGAGTTCGCCGGTCCGGCGCGCGCGGTGATCGGACTGGGCTTGAATGTGCATATGCCCCCGGCGGTGGCCGCGGATATCGGACAGCCGTGGATCGATCTGCAAACGCTCGGCACCGCGCCGGTCTCGCGCAATGCGGTGGTCGCCGCGCTGCTGTCGCGATTGCTGCCGGCGCTGGAATTGTTCGAACAGCAGGGTCTGGCGCCGTTCCTGCCGCGTTATGCGGCGATGGACGTGCTGGCCGGACGGGTGGTGCGGATCGAGGAGGCCGGCGTGCTGCATGAGGGTCACGCCTGCGGACTGGCCGAGGATGGCGCGCTGCGGGTGCGCATCGACGGGCGGGAAACCTGCTTCCATGCCGGCGAAGTCAGCGTGAGGGCGGCATGAGCGACTGGTTGTTCGATCTGGGCAATTCGCGGTTCAAGTTCGCGCAGCTGGTGGAGGGCGGCGTGGGTCCGGTGCAGGCCTGGGCGCACGGTGCCGAGGCGATGACCGCCTCCGCGCTGCAGGCGCTGCCACGGGGGGGTACCGCGTGGGTCGCCAGCGTGGCGGCCAGCACGCTGACGGCCGAGGTGATGACGGTGCTGGACGCCCGCTTCGCGCGGGTACAGGTGGCGCGCACGCAGGTCGAATGTGCCGGTGTGCGCATTGCCTATGCGCGTCCGGAAAAGTTCGGCGTGGACCGTTTTCTCGCCCTGTTGGCCGCCGCGCGTGCGCGCCAGCCGGTACTGGTGGTGGGGGTTGGAACCGCACTGACGATCGATCTCATGGATGGCGATGGGCTGCACCGCGGTGGCCGGATCGGTGCCTCGCCGACGGTGATGCGGCAGGCCCTGCATGCCCGTGCGGCGCAGTTGCCGGCCAGTGGCGGTGACTACGCCGAGTTCGCCAACGATACGGCCGACGCCCTGGCATCGGGCTGTGACGGGGCTGCCGTGGCGCTGGTAGAGCGCAGCCTGCGCCTTGGCGCGG
>NZ_BAZI01000319.1 GCF_001310775.1 Stenotrophomonas pictorum JCM 9942 | reverse complement strand
CGGCGAGATCGTGCGCGGCCTGGCCACCATCAACGAGGCCGCGGTCACCGGCGAATCGGCTCCGGTGCTGCGCGAGGCCGACACCGACCGCTCCGGCGTGATCGGCGGCACCAAGGTGCTGTCCGACGAGATCGTGGTGCGCATCAGCGCCGAACCGGGCCACAGCTTCCTCGATCGCATGATCGCGCTGGTGGAAGGTGCCAACCGGCAGAAGACGCCGAACGAAATCGCGCTGACCCTGTTGCTGGCGGCGATGTCGCTGACCTTCCTGGTGGTGGTGGCGACGCTGCCGGCGATTGCGGGCTTTGTTGGCGTCAAGGTCGATCCGCTGCTGCTGATCGCCTTGCTGGTGTGCCTGATACCGACCACCATCGGCGGCCTGCTGCCGGCCATCGGTATCGCCGGCATGAACCGTGCGCTGCAGGCCAATGTGCTGGCCAAATCCGGCAAGGCGGTGGAAGTGGCCGGCGACGTGGACGTGCTGCTGCTCGACAAGACCGGCACCATCACCTACGGCGACCGTCAGGCCACGCACTTCCATCCGCTGGCCGGCATCGACGCAGCGCAGCTGCGTGAGGCATCGCTGCTGTCGTCCCTGGCCGACCCGACGCCGGAAGGCAAATCCATCGTGCGTCTGGCGCGCGAGCAGGCCTGCACCACCGCCGAGCCGGAAAAAGCGGAGTACCTGTCTTTCACCGCGCAAACACGCATGTCCGGTGTCGACCTCGACAACGGCCGCAGCATCCGCAAGGGCGCTGCCGATGCCATCACCGCGCATGTGCTGGCACTGGGTGGCACGGTGCCGAACGAGCTGCAGGCGCGGGTGGACCAGGTTGCCCGTGGCGGCGCCACGCCGCTGGTGGTCAGCGAAGGCCGGCATGTGCTCGGCGTGGTGGAGCTGGCTGACGTGGTCAAGCACGGCATGCGCGAGAAGTTCGCCCAGCTGCGGGCAATGGGCATCCGCACGGTGATGATCACCGGCGACAACCCGCTCACGGCCGCCGCCATCGCCGCCGAAGCCGGCGTCGATGACTACATCGCCCAGGCAAGGCCAGAGGACAAGCTGGCGCGCATCCGTGCCGAGCAGGCCGGCGGCCGGCTGGTGGCGATGGTCGGCGATGGCACCAACGACGCGCCGGCGCTGGCCCAGGCCGACATCGGCCTGGCGATGAACTCCGGCACGCAGGCGGCCAAGGAGGCCGGCAACATGGTCGATCTGGATTCGGACCCGGCCAAGCTGCTGGCGGTGGTGGAAGTGGGCAAGCAGCAGCTGATCACCCGCGGTGCGCTGACCACCTTCTCGCTGGCCAATGACGTCTCCAAGTACTTCGCGATCCTGCCGGCGCTGTTCGCCGCCAGCATTCCGTCGATGGCGGCCTTGAACGTGATGCAGCTGTCGAGCCCGCGCAACGCGGTGCTGGCGGCGCTGATTTTCAATGCCTTGGTGATTCCGGCCCTGATTCCGCTGGCCCTGCGTGGCGTGCGCTTCCGTCCGGCCACCGCCACCGCGCTGCTGCGGCGGAACATGCTGGTGTACGGACTGGGCGGCGTGCTGCTGCCGTTTGCGGCCATCAAGGCCATCGACCTTCTGCTTGCTCTGGTATTTGGCGCATGAACACCTCCAACACTTCTTCCCGTCGTACCGGCGACCCGCTGTGGCGGCCGGCCATTGGTCTGTCCCTGTTCGGCCTGCTCGGCACCGGCCTGGTCTATGCGACGCTGGCGACCGGCATCTCCGGCTCACTGTTTCCTGCGCAGGCCGATGGCAGCCTGATCCGCGATGCCGACGGCCAGGTGCGTGGCTCGCTGTATCTGGCGCAGCCATTCGTCGGCGATGGCTATTTCCAGACCCGTCCTTCGGCGGCCAACTACGACCCGATGGCGGCGGCCGGCAGCAATATGGCGCGCAGCAATCCGGACCTGGTCAAGCGCGTAGGCGAAACCACTGCTGCCATCGCCGCCCGCGAGAAGATCGACCCGGCCACGGTGCCGGCCGATCTGGTCACGCAGTCGGCCAGCGGACTGGATCCGGAGCTGTCACCGGCTGCGGTGCAGGTGCAGGTGGCACGTGTGGCCCGCACGCGCGGCTGGCCTGAAGCGCGGGTGCAGACGCTGGTGGCTGTACACACACAGAACCGCCAATGGGGCGTGTTCGGCCAGCCGCGTATCAACATCGTCGCCCTCAACCGGGCGCTGGATCAGGCCGCGTATGCGCCTGATGCGGGCCGCGCCTGCAACAGCGCACAATCGCGGCCATGAACGACTCCCGCAGCCGCCAGGCCGATGCCCTGGCCGAGGCCCTGCAACGTGACGCCGGTGGCAAGCTCACCGTCTTCCTCGGCGCCGCGCCGGGCGTGGGCAAGACCTTCCGCATGCTCACCCGCGCCCAGGAACAGCTGCGGCGCGGCGTGGACGTGGTGGCGGCCGTGGTGGAAACCCATGGCCGCAGCGATACCGCCGCCCTGCTCGACGGTCTGCCGCGCATCGCCCTGCGTACGCTGGACTACCACGGCCATCAGCTGCAGGAGCTGGATCTGGACGCGGTGCTGGCGCGCAAGCCGGCACTGGTGCTGGTCGACGAGCTGGCCCATCGCAACGCTCCCGGTAGTCGTCACGAACGTCGCTGGCAGGATGTGATGGAGCTGCTCGATGCCGGCATCGACGTGTGGACCACGATCAACATCCAGCATCTGGAAAGCCTCAACGATGTGGTGATGCGCATCACCGGCGTGCGCGTGGGCGAGACCGTGCCCGACGTGGTGTTCGATCGTCTGCATGACATCGTGCTGGTCGACCTGCCACCACGCGAGCTGATCGAACGCCTGCAGCAGGGCAAGGTCTACGTTCCCGAACAGGCGGCGCAGGCGCTGCAGGCCTTCTTCTCACCGGCCAACCTCACCGCGCTGCGCGAACTGGCGATGCAGGAAGCGGCCGACCGCGTCGACAGCAGCCTGCGCGAGACCCGCGCCGCACGCGGCGAAGGCAATCTGCCGCTGCGGCG
>NZ_BAZI01000318.1 GCF_001310775.1 Stenotrophomonas pictorum JCM 9942 | reverse complement strand
CGCCGAGCATGGCCGCGGCGGTGGTCATCATGATCGGGCGGAAACGCAGCAGGCAGGCGCGGCGGATCGCGTCGTAGGCATTGGCGCCGGCGCGCTGCGCGTCCAGCGCGAAGTCGATCATCATGATCGCGTTCTTCTTGACGATGCCGATCAGCAGGATGATGCCGACGATGCCGTCCACCGACAGGCTCATGCCGCACAGGTACAGCGCCAGCAGCGCGCCGACGCCGGCCGGCGGCAGCGTGGAGATGATCGTCAGCGGGTGGATCCAGCTTTCATACAGCACGCCCAGCACGATGTAGATCACCGCGATGGCCGCCAGCAGCAACAGCACCACGTCGGTCTGGCTGCTGGAGAACTCGGCGGCGGTGCCGACGAATTGCGCCTGCATCTGCGGCGGCAGCTGCAGCCCGGCCACCGCCTTGTTGATTGCGTCCACGCCTTCGGACAGCGAGTAGCCCGGCGCCAGGTTGAAGGCGATCGTCGCCGAGGGCAGCTGCTGCTGGTGGCTGACGATCAGCGGCGCGGTGCCGGGCACGGCGCTGGCGATGGCCGACAGCGGAATGCTGCCGCCGCCGCCCAGGGCGATGCCGGTATTGCTGTTGCCAATGCCGGTGGCGGTGGAGGAGTTGCTCGAACTGACCTGGCCCAGGGTGGTGGCATTGCTGCCGGTCAGCGCGCCGCTGCCGTTGCTGCCGATCGCCAGCTGGTTCATCAGCGCATCGCTGGTGCGGAACTCCGGTGCCACTTCCAGCACCACGCGGTACTGGTTGAGCTGGGTGAAGATGGTCGAGATCTGGCGCTGGCCATAGGCGTCGTACAAGGTGTCGTCGATGGTCTGCATCGGCACGCCGTAGCGGGCGGCCTTGTCGCGGTCCACCTGCACGTGCAGGGCGCGGCCGTGGTTGGCCAGGTTGTTGTCGACATCGGCCAGCTGCGGCAGCCGGCGCAGCGCGTCGGTGACGCGTGCGGTCTGTTCGGCCAGCTCGGTGCTGTCCATGTCCGAGAGCGAGAACTGGTAGGCGGTGGCGGCCACGCGCGTATCCAGGGTCACGTCCTGCACCGGCTTGAGGTACAGCGCCACGCCGGGGATATGCGCGGCAGCGGCCTGCAACCGCGGCAGGATCACGTCCAGCCCGTCACGATCACCTCGCTCCTTGAGCACGATGCTCAGTTGTCCCTGGTTGAGCGTGGGATTCATGGTGCCGGCACCGATATAGGCGGCCACGCCGGTGACGGCTTTGTCCTGCTGCAATGCCGCGGCCACCGCCTGGGTGCGCTGCTGCATCTGCTCGAAGGCCACGTTCTGGTCGGCGATCACCACCCCGGTGACCATGCCGGTGTCCTGGTCGGGCAGCAGGCCCTTGGGGATGGCCATGTACAGCAACACGGTCAACACCACCGAGCCCAGCGCGATGGTCAGGGTCAGCGGCTGATGACGCAGCACCCAGTCCAGGCTGCGCTCGTAGGCATGCACCAGCCGCGACCACGCGGTGGTCCTGCCGCTTGCCGCCGCCCGTTCGTGGGCGTCATCGCCCTCGGGCAATGCGTCGGGCTTGAGCAGGTAGGCGCACATCATCGGGGTGAGCGTCAGCGAGATCAGCATCGAGATCGACACGGCGATCGTCAGCACCCAGGCGAACTCGTGGAACAGGCGGCCGGTAACGCCGGGCATCAGGATCAGCGGCAGGAACACCGCCACCAGCGACACGGTCAGCGACAGCACGGTGAAGCCGATTTCCCGTGAGCCGACTTCCGCCGCTTCCTGGCCGTCCTTGCCCTGTTCGATGTAGCGCACGATGTTCTCGATCATCACGATCGCATCGTCGACCACGAAGCCGGTGGCCACGGTCAGCGCCATCAGCGACAGGTTGTCCAGCGACATCCCGGCAAAGGCCATCACCCGAAGGTGCCCAGCAGCGACAGCGGCACCGCCACCGAGGGGATCACCGTGGCCCACAGCCGGCGCAGGAACACGAAGATCACCGCCACCACCAGGCAGATGGTCAGGATCAGGGTGAACTGCACATCGTGCACCGAGGCGCGGATGGTCACGGTGCGGTCGGAGAAGATATCCAGGTTCACATCCGCCGGCAGCATGCCCTGCAGGTTGGGCAGGATCTGGCGGATGTTCTCCACGGTCTTGACGATGTTGGCGCCGGGCTGGCGCCGCACTTCCAGCAGCACCGCCGGCTGGCCGTCGGCCCAGGCGGCGATCTGGTCGTTCTCGACGCCGTCGATCACCGTGGCCACGTCGCGCAGCCGTACCGGCGCACCGTTCTGGTAGCGGATGATGATGTCGTTGTAGTCGGCCGCGTCGCTGAGCTGGTCGTTGGTGGACAGCGTGTAGCTCTGGGTCTTGCCGTTGAGCGAGCCCTTGGGTGCGTTGACATTGGCCTGGGTCAGCGCGCTGCGCAGGTCTTCCAGGGTCATGCCCATGTTGGCCAGCTGCGCCGGGTTGGCCTGGATGCGCACGGCCGGGCGCACGTTGCCGGCGATCGACACCAGACCCACGCCGTCGATCTGCGACAGGCGCTGGGCCAGGATCGAGTCGGCCAGGTCGTTGACCTCGCGCAGCGGGCGCGTGTCCGAGGCCAGCTTGAGGGTGAGGATCGGCGCGTCGGCCGGATTCACCCGGTTGTAGACCGGCTGGTAGGGCAGCGAGCCGGGCAGGGTGGCCTGGCGGATCGCCGCCTGCACGTCCTGTGCGGCGGTGTCGATGTCGCGCTCCATCGAGAACTGCAGCACGATGCTGGACAACCCGGCCGAGGAGTCGGAGGTCATCATGTCCAGCCCGGAAATCTGCCCCAGCTGCCGCTCCAGCGGCGTGGTCACCAGCGAGGCCATCGTCTGCGCGCTGGCCCCCGGATACTGGGTGGTGACGACCAGGCTGGGCGCTTCGATCTCGGGCAGGGCGGCGACCGGCAGGCGCTGGTAGCCGAGGATGCCCAGCAGCATCAGCCCGATCATCAGCAGGGAGGTGGCGATCGGGCGCCGGATGAAAATAGTCGAA
>NZ_BAZI01000317.1 GCF_001310775.1 Stenotrophomonas pictorum JCM 9942 | reverse complement strand
CTTCAAGCTTTCCTTTCGCTTGCGCCTCTTGCGAGGCCCCTGCGTCGGGGGAGGTGAAGTATGTGCCTCTTTACGGGCTTTGTGAAGGGGTTGTGGAAAGTTTTTTCCAGCAATCGTTCATTGCGCCCTGGAGCGGCCCGTACTGCTTTGCTTGCACTTATCGGTGTACACAGCAGTACGCATCCAGATGATGCTGATCAAGGCTTACGGGTGATGAGGCAAAGGGGCGTCGCCCTACCCTCTCCCGGCGGGAGAGGGCTTTGGCCGCTCCCCGGGGGAAGCGGCCTTGCTCACCTGCGCCGTCAGCCCGCCACTACCAGCAGGACGCGGGCGAAGGTGCGTTTGCCAACCTGCAGCAGCCCCTCGAAACCAGGCTGCAATACGGTCTGGGCGTCTTCGACGACTTCGCCATCCACCTTTACCGCGCGCTCCTTGAGCTTGCGCGAGGCCTCGGAGTTGCTCGGGGTGAGCCCTGCCGCCGTCAGCAACGCACCGATACGCAGTCCTTCAGCCGGCACGGTCACTTCCTGCAGCGGCAGCTGGGTGATATCGCCCTGCCCGGTCACCGCGGCATTCCAGCCGGCGATGGCCTGCTCGGCGGCGCCGGCATCGTGGAAGCGGGTGGTCAGCTCGCGCGCCAGGCGCAGCTTGATCTCGCGCGGATTGATCGTGCCGGCCTCGACGGCGGAACGCAGCTGCCCGGCCTCGTCAATGGAGATGTCGAAGCTGAGCAGGTCGATCCAGCGCCACATCAGGGTGTCGTCCACCTTCATGGTCTTGGTGACGATGTCGATCGCCGGCTCGCTGATGCCGATGTAGTTGCCCAGCGACTTGGACATCTTGTTGACGCCGTCCAGGCCTTCCAGCAGCGGCATGGTCAGCACGATCTGCGGCTTCTGTCCGTGGTGTTCCTGCAGGCCACGCCCCATCAGCAGGTTGAACTTCTGGTCGGTACCGCCCAGTTCGACGTCGCATTCCAGCGCCACCGAGTCGTAGCCCTGCACCAGCGGATACAGGAATTCATGGATGGCGATGGATTGCTGGGCGGCGTAGCGCTTGGCGAAATCGTCGCGCTCGAGCATGCGCGCCACGGTGTGCTGGCCGGCCAGACGGATCATGTCGGCCGCACTCATCTTGCCGAACCACTCCGAGTTGAAGCGCACCTCGGTCCTGTCCCGGTCCAGCACCTTGAACACCTGCTCCTCGTAGGTGCGTGCGTTGGCCAGCACATCCTCGCGGCTGAGCGGCTTGCGGGTCAGGCTCTTGCCGGACGGATCGCCGATCATGCCGGTGAAGTCGCCGATCAGGAAGATGACCTGGTGACCGAGATCCTGGAACTGGCGCAGCTTGTTCAGCAGCACCGTGTGGCCCAGGTGCAGATCGGGAGCGGTGGGGTCGAAACCGGCCTTCACACGCAGCGGACGGCCGCTTTCCAGCCGCTGGCGCAACTCCTCCACTTTGAGGATTTCATCGGCACCACGGCCGATCAGGGCAAGGGCTTCATCAATCGAGGACACGCAAAACTCCCGGCTTCGCCGTTAAAAACATGAATGGTGTTAAGTGCAAGTTAACCGCGCCGCAAGATCGAAAAGCCATGTGGCTCAATGGTTTGACGCGGTATTGATACCTGTCTATGTTACCCGCGTTTAGGCCCGCGATCCGGGCCGGCCAGAGAACTGAGTGATGTCCCAACCCGATCATGGCCCCGCGCGCAAACAACGCTTCAAAGAACGCCTCAGCGTCCTGCACGACACCGCCCTGCATCGAAAGCTGAAACACCACCTGCCGGCCGCGTTCAACGAACGCTGGACCCGACGGCATTGGATCCACGCCAGCCTGTTCGCCACCATCGGCGCGTTGGCGGCGACGATCGTGCCCGGCTTCTCCAATGCCATCGATCTGCCGGTCCCCACGTCCCACTCCACGCTCGCCCTGCCCTTGCCGCCGCTGTCACTGGCCCGCCGCGGCGAGACCCCGGGCGACAGCTGGCAGATCCAGCGGGTGGAACGCGGGCAGACCCTGAGCGATCTGTTCGCCGCCGCTGGCGTGCCGGCATCGACCATGCAGCGCGTGCTGGACCACCCCGGCACCCGCGAGGTGCTGACCCGGCTCAAGCCCGGCACCGAGATCGCCTTCGACCTGCCGGTCAACGGCACCCTGCGCAGCATCCGCTTCGACCGCGATGCCAACCACCGCGTCGAGCTGTCGCTGCAGGGCGACCAGATCCGCGAGAAGGTGATGCAACGCGCCAGCACCACCCGCACCGTGGTCGCCAGTGGCGAGATCACCAGCTCCCTGTACACCGCCGCCCGCCGGGCCGGCCTGTCGCCCTCGGCCATCGCCACGATGACCGACGAGATCTTCAAGTACGACATCGACTTCTCCAAGGACCTGCAGCCGGGTGACCGCTTCAGCGTGGTGCTGGATGAAACCTGGCGCGAAGGCGAGCGCATCGACACCGGCAAGATCCTGGCGGCCACCTTCCAGACCGGCGGCAAGACCCACACCGGCTTCCGTTTCGAGCGCAACGGCAAGTCCGAGTACTTCGATATCAGCGGCCGCCCGCTGAAGAAGAGCTTCATCCGCTCGCCGATCCAGTTCGCCCGCCTGAGCTCGAACTTCGGCTCTCGCCGGCATCCGATCCTGGGCACCATGCGCATGCACAAGGGCGTGGATTACGCCGCACGTACCGGCACCCCGATCATGGCCGCCGGCGATGCCCGTGTGCAGTTCGCCGGCACCCAGCGCGGCTACGGCAATGTGGTGATCCTGGATCATGGCCGCGGCCACACCACGCTGTATGGACACATGTCGCGGCTGGGCCCCTACCGCACCGGCCAGCGTGTCGCCCAGGGCCAGGTGATCGGCTATGTGGGCTCCACCGGCATGTCGACCGGGCCGCACCTGCACTACGAATTCCGCGTCAACGGCGTGCACCGCAATCCGCTGTCGGTGACGATGCCGCCGCCGGAACCGCTCAAGGGCGCCGAGCTGGTCGCCTTCCGCGCCCAGACCGCGCC
>NZ_BAZI01000316.1 GCF_001310775.1 Stenotrophomonas pictorum JCM 9942 | reverse complement strand
TCGCAATGCCGCCGCCCCGCAGGGCATCACCGCGGCAAGCACCAATGGCCTGCAGCTGCGCGACATGATGCGCCGCGCCGGCATCAGCCTGCCGCCGGGTCGCGGCGAAGGTTTTGAAGACCGCTATGTCTACCTGGATACCAACGGCAATCCGCAGGAAGTGCAGGTCTGCTTCCAGTGGAATCCGCCGGGTACCGGCTCCGGCTCGGGCAACGTGATGGTCATCTCCGGCCTGACCCCGGACCTGGCGCGCTCACTGGACCAGATGATCGATGGCAAGCCCGATCCGCAATCCGGCGCGTTCCGCCAGCAGGGCGTCGCCGCCAAGACCGCCACGGACAATGCCAACACCGCCGGTATCGAATGGCAGGGCAACAACACCGAGGCCTTCAATACCTCCGGCTCCGGCACGGCTGGCGCAAACGGCACCAACACCGATACCGAACAGGTGTTGACGATGACCGCCCACTACAAGATGAACCAGTAATAGCCATGGCCATCGCCTCGCCGCTGGGCCGGCTGCGCCGGTCACGTCGTCTCTCCCTGCTGGTGTTCGCCGGGACGCTTCTAGCCCTGGTCGCCGCCGCCGCGTGGTTCATCACCGCACGGACCGGGCTGGCAACGGCCTATGACCAGCTCAGCAACCGCAACGAGTTGCTGGCGCTGGCGAAAATGCACCAGCAAGAGGCACAACTGAAGGTCGACAACGCGCGTTCGGCGGGCCAGCTGATGGATCAGCTGGCGGCGCTGGACATGCGCCCGGAGGTCTGGGGCGAACGCCTGATCAACCTGAACCAGACGCAGCTTTCGCGCGCGGACGCCAGTTCGCTGTTGGCCGGCATCGCCCCGGCACCGGAGCGGATCTTCGGTGCCGATACCTTCGAACTTTCAGTAACCCATGTCGAAGAAGGGCTGTTCCATCTGCCACTGGAGCTTGGTGACCGGCCTCCGGCGCCGTTATCGCTGACATTGCGCGGCAGCCTGCTGTTCCGCACCGCCGGCCCGCCCGATACCACCGGCATCGTTGCGCAGACCACCCACGCGAGCGCCCAACCATGAGCATGCAAAGCATCGTCCAGCTCCACGGCCGCTGGCTGGCATTCGGCCACGATACCGTGGCGGTCACCGACAGCCGTCCACGCCTGGAAGGACCGGCCTGGCTGTTCGCCGAATTCGAAGGCGGCGTCAGCAGCGTCATCTCGCTGGAAGGCAGCCCCGCCCATGCGGTTGCCCTGATCGAAAAGCGCTTGCGCGCTGACGGCATGATCGACGGCGAGGGCAAGATCCTGATCCACAAGAACCGCTCCATGGGAGCCGGCTATCAATCGCTGTTCACCGCGGTACCGCTCGAGCTCTGGCAGCAGACCTATGCGTGGGCCGAGGCCCAGCCGGACCACTGTCTGGTGGTGCCCCTGACCTCGCTGATGTGGAGCGCGATCAAGAGTGGCGAAGGTCTGGTCATCCATGCCGGGCGGCAGCTGTGCGTGCTGGCGGTACGCAAGCACGACATCATCTGCCGTTCCTCGATGGCCTACAGCGAGGATGTCACCGACCTGACGATGACCGCCGGTGCCCTCGCCCAGCAGGTCGCCGATGACCTGGCACGCGGCGACGAGGATGCCGAGCCGCTGCAGTTCCAGTGGTGTTCGCTGTTTGTTCCCGCGGCCGAACCGGGCCAGGTACCGATGAACGAGGCGCTGGCGGAGATCTTTTCCGTCAACACCGGTGCGCGCGTCACCCAGGTTCCGATGCGGACTTTCAGCGATGCCGAGGGCCGGCGCTGGTCCAGTGGCATCGACTGGGTACGTGCCCATGCCTCCACCCGCGACGCGGTCAACCCGTTGCCCAGCCGTGCCGCCTATCTGGCCGAGTGGGCCTTGCCACTGGCTTCCGCAGCCTCGTTGCTGATCACCATCGCACTGGGTGCGCTCGGCGCGCGGTGGACCCTCAGCGCCAACGACGCCGAAACGCGCAGTGAGGCCATCTCCGCTGAAATCGCGGCACTTGAGAGCCAGACCCTGCAATTGGCCGGTGACGCTGCACTACCGGCCGGATTCGACAACGCGCTGCAGTTCGTCGAGAAAGCCAAGGGTCTTGCCGACAGGGTGAATCCGGTCAGCGGCCTGGAGGCCGTCCGTCGCGCCGCCAGTGATGAGGTGCGGATCCTGCGCGTGCGGGTGGAACAACCGCCCAGCCAGCCCGGCATGCCGGTACTGCCGGGGGCTGGACCACAGCGCACCCTGCGCGTGGATGGAATGGTGGATGCCGGGCGCGGCACACCCGGCATGCAGGTGGCCACGTTCGTGGAGCGCCTGCGCCGTGAAGGTTTCGATCCAGTCCCGCTGGATCCGCAGTCTGGCGGCGGCACCCGCGCCGGAGGGGGCGTCTTTTCCTATCTGCTCAAAACCGTTGCCACGGGCACGCCGGAGCCGACACCGTGAAGAAAAAGTACATCGCGATGACCGCACTGACGCTCTGGCTTGGTGTTTCGGGCTGGCTGGCGTCAATGGTGATCGTCAAACCGGCGGTGCTGTTCCTCGGCAACAACGCCGAGGAAAGCACGCAAGCGGCGCAACTGCGCGCATCGATCAACCGCAACCGCCAGGTGCTGGAGCTGGTCGCGCGGCTGCGCCCGGTTACCACCCCAAGCGCGGGAGAATCCCTCATCGCCCTGCCGCCGGCCACCGACGCGGCGCCGTCCCTCACGGACGGCAGCGCCACCGGCCCCGACACATTCGCAGGCCCGGTCAGCGTGTCCATGGTTCTTGTCACCAACGGCCGCAGCAGTGCCGTGGTCAACGGCCAACCGGTGAGAACCGGCTCGCGGCTGGACGATGGCTCGCGCGTGCTGGCGATCGGCCGTGACTGGGTGCGGCTGCGCAGCGCCGATGGCCAGACCAGCGTGCTGAAGGTACGCAATCCGGTCATGAGTGGAGACACGCTGTGAAGCCGGCAGCAAAGATCGTGCTGGGCGCCGGCGCCCTGGCACTGGTGGGCGTGCTGCTGGTCGCCGGCTTGCAGCGA
>NZ_BAZI01000315.1 GCF_001310775.1 Stenotrophomonas pictorum JCM 9942 | reverse complement strand
CGGCCTGCTTGCGGCGTGCCAGCCGTTCCACTTCCGCGCGCAGATACATCCGGCTGCGCGCGTCCGGACCGGGACGTGAGCTGAGCTGGCCGCGGCTGACATAGGCGTACAGGGTGGCGGTACTGATCCCCAGCAGCGCGCAGGCGTCGCTGGCGGGAATCAGTTCGGGGCCGGAGTGTTCGGACATGACGTGTTCAATAGGTTGATTTGTTGAATCAAGATTGATCAATGATTGCGATGGTGACAGATTGGGCGCCATCGCGGAATGGCACCTCGCCTCCGCCAGGACAGGAGCCCCCCATGAGCCTTTCTTCCGCTGGCGCCGCGTTCCGCGCCGCCCTGGCCGCCGAATCCCCGCTGCAGGTGATCGGCGCCATCAACGCCAACCACGCCCTGCTGGCCAAGCGTGCCGGCTACCGCGCCATCTACCTGTCCGGTGGCGGTGTCGCCGCCGGTTCGCTGGGGCTGCCGGATCTGGGCATCAACACGCTCGAGGACGTGCTGATCGACGTGCGCCGCATCACCGATGTCTGCGACCTGCCGCTGATGGTGGATATCGATACCGGCTTCGGGCCCAGCGCGTTCAACATTGCCCGCACCGTGAAGTCGTTGATCAAGGCCGGCGGGGCCGCCTGCCACATCGAGGACCAGGTCGGTGCCAAGCGCTGCGGCCACCGTCCGGGCAAGGAGATCGTCAGCCAGGGTGAGATGGTCGACCGGGTGAAGGCCGCCGCCGATGCCAAGACCGATCCGGACTTCTTCCTGATCGCCCGCACCGATGCGATCCAGATGGAGGGCGTGGATGCGGCCATCGAGCGGGCCATCGCCTGCGTCGAGGCCGGTGCCGACGGCATCTTCGCCGAGGCGCCTACGATCTGGAAACCTACAAGCGCTTCGCCGACGCGGTGAAAGTGCCGCTGCTGGCCAACATCACCGAATTCGGCGCCACGCCGCTGTTCAGTCGCGACGAACTGGCCTCGGCCGGCGTGGCGATCCAGCTGTTCCCGCTGTCGGCGTTCCGTGCGGCCAACAAGGCCGCCGAGAACGTGTACGAGGCCATCCGCCGCGACGGCCACCAGCGCAATGTGGTGGACACCATGCAGACCCGCGAGGAGCTGTACGACCGTATCGGCTACCACGCCTTCGAACGCAGCCTGGACAAGGTGTTCGCCGGCAAGGGCGCATGATCGGGTCTTCATCGATCAACTGAGTTTTCCGCCATGGCGACCAGTGCTGCCCATTCCTCCCATGCCGCCCGCGTGGACCGGCGTGAAACCGCCCGCCAGCTGTTGCAGAAGGAGCTTGACCAGTTGCCGCCGGAGGAGCGCAACGTGGTTGAACGTTTCATCTCGCGGCGTCAGGTGGCGCGCAACGTGGTGCGTGAATTCCGCGAAACCCGCAGCCTCGGCGAGCGGGTCGCGGACAAAGTGGCGTCGGTCGGGGGCAGCTGGCGGTTCATCATCTGCTTCGGCGTGGTGCTGGTGATCTGGATGCTGGTCAACAGTGCCGTGCTGGCCAAGGCGTTCGATCCCTATCCCTACATTCTGCTGAACCTGGTGCTGTCCTGCCTGGCGGCCGTGCAGGCGCCGATCATCATGATGAGCCAGAACCGGCAGGCGGCCGTGGACCGGATGCATGCCGAGAACGACTACCAGGTCAACATCAAGTCCGAACTCGAAGTGCTGCAGATCCATGAAAAGCTCGACCTGTTGCGTTCGCAGGATTGGGCGCAGCTGGTGGAGCAACAGAACCGGCAGATCGCGATGTTGCAACGGCTGCTGGAGCAGACCATGCGCATGAACGACCGCAATCCAGATTGAACCGTGAACCCGTTTCCCCGGAGGTAAACACCATGTCAGAGCAAACCGCCGCACCGGCTTTCAAGCCCAAGAAGTCCGTCGCCCTGTCCGGCACCGCCGCCGGCAACACCGCGCTGTGCACCGTCGGCCGCAGCGGCAACGACCTGCATTACCGCGGCTACGACATCCTGGACCTGGCCAATACTAGCGAGTTCGAGGAGATCGCCCACCTGCTGGTGCACGGCAAGCTGCCCAACAAGGCCGAACTGCGTGCCTACAAGGCCAAGCTGAAATCGCTGCGGGGGATCCCGGCCGCGGTCAAGGCCGCGCTGGAGGAGCTGCCGCCATCGGCGCATCCGATGGATGTGATGCGCACCGGCGTTTCGGTGCTGGGTTGCGTGTCGCCGGAGAAGGACGACCACAACCACCCGGGCGCGCGCGACATTGCCGACAAGCTGATGGCCTGCCTGGGCTCGATGCTGCTGTACTGGTACCACTGGAGCCACAACGGCCGCGTCATCGACGTGGAGACCGACGATGATTCGATCGGTGGCCACTTCCTGCACCTGCTGCATGGCGAGCAGCCGTGCGAGTCGTGGGTCAAGGCGATGCATACCTCGCTGATCCTGTACGCCGAGCATGAGTTCAACGCCTCCACCTTCGCCTGCCGCGTGATCGCCGGCACCGGCAGCGACATGTACAGCGCCATCACCGGTGGCATCGGCGCGCTGCGCGGGCCCAAGCACGGCGGCGCCAACGAAGTCGCGTTCGAGGTGCAGAAGCGCTACGAGACGCCGGACGAGGCCGAGGCCGACATCAAGGCCCGGGTGGAGCGCAAGGAAGTGGTGATCGGCTTCGGCCACCCGGTCTACACGGTGTCCGATCCACGCAACCAGGTGATCAAGGACGTGGCGCGCGCGCTGTCGGCCGAGCAGCAGAATATGAAGATGTATGACATCGCCGAGCGCCTGGAGTCGGTGATGTGGGACATCAAGAAAATGTTCCCGAACCTGGACTGGTTCAGCGCGGTCAGCTACCACATGATGGGCGTGCCGACGGCGATGTTCACCCCGCTGTTCGTGATCGCCCGTACTGCCGGCTGGAGCGCGCACATCATCGAGCAGCGCATCGACGGCAAGATCATCCGTCCCAGCGCCAACTACACCGGCCCGGAAGACCAGGTCTTCGTGCCGCTGGACAAGCGCGGCTGACCGCGCCGCCAGGCCTCGCCCGCGCCAGCGGG
>NZ_BAZI01000314.1 GCF_001310775.1 Stenotrophomonas pictorum JCM 9942 | reverse complement strand
GCGCTGAATCTGCAGACCCTGGCCATCGACGTCGCCGCCGACCTGCTCGGCCGCTGAGCCGGCCACACCGCTGGCCGGGCCAGCGGCGGCGTAAACTGCGCCGATGACTTCCGCACCCGTTTTCGATGTTCTGCTCTACCAGCCCGAGATCCCGCCGAACACCGGCAACGTGATCCGGCTTTGCGCCAATACCGGCGCGCGCCTGCACCTGATCGAACCGCTGGGCTTCGACCTCATTGACAAGCAGCTCAAGCGCGCCGGCCTGGATTATCACGAATACGCCCAGCTGCAGGTCCACCCGGACCTGGACACCGCGCTGGCGCGCATCGCGCCCACGCGCCTGTTCGCGATGAGCACCCGTGGCAGCGTGCGCTATGACAGCGTGGCCTTCGCCGATGGCGATGCGTTCCTGTTCGGCCCGGAAACGCGTGGTCTGCCGCAGGACCTGCTGGATTCACTGCCCGACGGCCGCCGCCTGCGGCTGCCGATGCAGCCCAACAACCGCAGCCTGAACCTGTCCAACTCGGTGGCGGTGGTGGTGTTCGAGGCCTGGCGCCAGCACGGTTTTCCCGGCGGCCAGTAACGCGCGCGGACAATCCGGCGGGCGCGGGCCCTTGGCGTCCGGAGTGCGCGGTTCACTCCCCGCCGCCGAGCACCCCGAGCGCCTGCAACTGCCGCAGGCGCCCGGCATCGAGTGAGAGGATTTCCTCCAGCACCTGTGCGGTGTGCTGGCCCAGCAGTGGCGCGGCCTGCGTGTACTGGAGCGGGGTGGCGGAGAACTTCAGCGGATTGCGCACCATCGCCACGCGGCCACCACCGGCATGCGGCAGCTCGATCTTCAGCCCCCGCGCCTGCACCTGCGGATCATCGAACACCTGGTCGATGCGGTTGACCGGATTGGCCGGCACCCCCGCTTTTTCCAGCAGCGCCAGCCACTGCGCGGCCGGACGCGCGCGCAGATACTGCTGCAGCTGTGGTACCAGTGCATCGCGATGGGCGACGCGGGCGGCATTGGTCGCATAGCGCGGATCGGCCGCCAGCTGCGGCGCACCGAGCACCTCGCACAAGCGCGCGAACTGGCCATCGTTGCCGACGGCCAGCATGAAGTAGCCATCGGCCGCCGGCATCACCTGGTAGGGCACGATATTCGGATGCGCGCTGCCCTGCCGCTCCGGCACCACCCCGCCGACCAGGTAGTTGGAGGCCTGGTTGGCCAGCCAGGCCACCTGGGTATCGAGCAGCGCCAGATCGATCTGCTGGCCGATGCCGGTGCGTTCGGCATGGCGCAGCGCCGCCAAGATCGCGGTGGCCGCATACAGGCCGGTCATCAGGTCGGTCGCGGCCACCCCCACCTTCTGCGGACCGGCGCCGGGCGCGCCGTCGGGCTCACCGGTCACGCTCATCAACCCGCCGATGGCCTGGATCGCCGCGTCATAGCCGGCGCGCTGCGCGTACGGTCCATCCTGGCCGTAACCGGTGATCGAGCAGTACACCAGCTTCGGGTTCAGCGCCTGCAGGCGGGGGAAATCCAGCCCGTACCGGGCCAGCCCGCCGACCTTGTAGTTCTCCACCAGCACATCGCAGCGGGTAACCAGTTCGCGGATCAGCGCCTGCCCGTCGGGCGTGGTGAAGTCGATCGCCACCGAGCGCTTGCCGCGGTTGGCGCACAGGTAGTACGCCGATTCGCCGGTGTCGTGGCCGGCGGCATCTTTCAGGTACGGCGGCCCCCAGCTGCGGGTGTCATCGCCCCCCCCGGGACGCTCGACCTTGATCACATCGGCACCGAAATCGGCCAGCACCTGCGTGGCCCACGGCCCGGCCAGGATGCGGGACAGGTCCAGCACGCGCACACCCTCAAGCAAGTTCACTGCAGCCCCCAACCCCGGATAGCGGAACGCGCAGGGTGCCACGGCACGCCGCCCACCGGCCAACGCGGCACCGCCGCACACACGATCGGCCGGGTTTCGCAACCCGGCCGACGGCATTTGCAGCAGTTACGCGTCGCGGTTTTGACGGCCGGCCAGCGGCTCAGTCGTCGTCCTGCTCGGCCGCTTCACGGCCCTGCTGGCGGATCAGCGCCTCCTCGCGGGCGTCGTTGATGGCGTGGCGCACGCTGTCCAGATCGATGCTGCTCATGTCCGGGGTGTACTGCCCGGTCAGCACGGTGTCCGGCTGCAGCTCGCCAGCCTGGAACAGCTCCCACATCTCCTCGCCGTACCAGGTGTCCAGCAGTTCCGGCGCGCTGCGCCCGAGGAAGGCGGTGAGGTTGTTGACGTCGCGCAGCAACATGGTGCGCGCGGCGTTGTTGCCGGCGGCGCTGACCACCTGCGGGAAATCGATGACGATCGGGCCGTCCGGGCCGACCAGCACGTTGTACGGCGACAGGTCGCCGTGGATCAGCCCGCAGCACAGCATCAGCTTGACCTGATGCACCAGCACCGCGTGGAACTGGCGCGCCTCCTCGGCCTCCAGCTCCACCTCGCCCAGGCGCGCGGCGCTGAAGCTTCGGCATCGGTGACCAGCTCCATCACCAGCACGCCGTGGAAATAGCCGAACGGCTCGGGCACCCGCACCCCGGCTTCGCGCAGCTGGTAGAGCGCGTCGACCTCGGTGTTCTTCCACGCCGTTTCCTGCTGCTTGCGGCCGTACTTGCTGGCCTTGCCGATGGCCCGGGCCTCACGCGAACCGCGGACCTTGCGGCCCTCCTGGTACTGCACGCGCTGCTGGAAGCTGCGCTGGGCCATGTCCTTGTAGACCTTGGCGCAGCGTACTTCACCGCCGCTGCGGACCACGTAAACGGCCGCTTCCTTGCCGCTCTTGAGCGGGCGCAGCACTTCTTCGATGACACCGTCGTCGATCAGTGCCTGCAATTGTTGGGGTGTCTTCACGGTCTCTCGGTAGGTACTGGCCGACAGGGCGGCACGGCCGGGCGGCGGATCGAACGGCGTCGAACGTGGCCCGATAGGACGGGATCAAGGGGGCATATTGTTGCCGATGGCGCCCACCGGCAACAGGCCGGCGGCATCTGCCGGGGTGGGGCGGCGTTCACG
>NZ_BAZI01000313.1 GCF_001310775.1 Stenotrophomonas pictorum JCM 9942 | reverse complement strand
CCGGCAGGCGGAACCGGTACAGCGCCCACCAGGCCACCAGCGGCATGCCCACCAGCCACAGCGGCAACCAGCCGATCCAGCTGCTGTAGCCGCGGGCCGCCGGCCATACCAGCACCAGTGCCAGCCCCGCCAGCGCCCACTGCCTGACCCCACGCAGTACCCGCCGATCGGGCTCATGCGATTCATTACGACGATAGGACGATGCGGACGACTGCGACATGACGTTCTCCGACTGCATGACGGGGTGGGAGTGCATGCTCGGCGGCGGCCATCTCACCGGCTGCGACCTGCCATTGACGCGCCCCTCGCCACCGGTCGAACATGCAGGCGTGACTCCCCAATGGCGCTCGACTCCGTAATGCGATCACTTCCAGTGTTTCTGTCCGCCCTCCTGTTGAGTCTGGCCCTGCCGCAGGCCCCGCTGCATGCACAGGACGCGCCGACGCCGGTGACGGCGGCCGGTGATGTGAACGGTCCGATCGACCTGCAGCGCTTCATGGGCCGCTGGTATGTGATTGGCCGGGTCCCCAATTTCATCGAGCGTGGCCACGTGGCCAGCGTCAACACCTACACTCTGCGCGAGGACGACAAGGTCGCCATCCGCTACCAGTTCCGCGAGGGCTTCAGCCAGCCACTGGAGGAGATCAACATCCGCGCCAAGGTCGACCCGGACAGCGGCAACCGCCGCTGGCGCACCTGGTTCTACAAGATCGTGCCCACCCACACGCGCATCCTGGAGGTGGCGCCGGACTACTCCTGGGCGCTGATCGGCTACCCGGGCCGGGAGATGGCGTGGATCTTTGCCCGCGAACCGGATATGGACATCACCCTGTACCGGCGGCTTGCGCAGCGCCTGCGTGACACCTACGAGGTCAACACCGACAAGCTCAAGCGCGTGCCGCAGCATCCGGAGCAGGTGGACAAGCTGGGCTTCGAGGTTCCCAACCAGAAATAAGCGGTCGGTGGCACCTCTGCGCTGACCGGTCGCGGCGATTGAAAAAGCCCGATGCCAAAGCACCGGGCTTTTTCATGTCGGCCTGTCGTCAGCGGCTCAGTCGTAGTTGCTCAGCGCCAATGCAAGCAAGGCTTTGGCCTGTTCACGCAGCGACTGCGGTTCGACGATCTCCGCATCGGAGCCGTAATGCAGCACATCCATCAGCAACTCGCGTGAAACGCTGTAGGGCACCTTCAACTCGTAGCGGCCATCGGCCAGAAAGCGCCCCTGCTGCTTGGAATGCCAGTGCTCGTCGGCGACCCAGCGCGCGGCCTTGGCGCTGAACACGATCGTCGCCCAGCCCTTGGGCGCGCCGGAGAAAATGCCGTAGCTGGCGGCCAGTTGTTCGTCCAGCTCGGTATCGGGCACATCGCGGGCCGGCTGGTCCAGCAATCGCGCCTGGTGGATGCGGTCCACCGCGAAACTGCGCACCGCCTCGCGGCTGTGGTCCCAGGCATCCAGATACCAGTTGTCGCGGTAATGGGTGATCCGCTGCGGCGACACCGTGCGTCGGGTGGCCTCATCGGTCGAACGCGCGCGGTATTCGAAGGACAGCTGCTTGCGCTCCAGCACCCCGGACGCCACCGTGCGGAAGCTGGCCTCGTCCAGCTTGCGACCGCGGTGCGGGATGACCCGCACCCGCTCCACCGGCCAGTTCGACGCCCCGGCCTGGGCCGCCAGCAGCCCCTCGATCCGCTGTTGCAGCGGCGCCAGCACCGAGGACAGCACGCCACCGCCGGTCCGCGACAACAGGTGCTGGGATGCCAGCAAGGCATGCAGCTCCTCGGAGCTGAGCCACAGCCCGGGCAGCTCGAAACGCTCGCTTTCGCCCGTCTGGTAGCGGAACCCGGCTTCGCCGTCGCCTTCCACCGGCGCCATCAGCGCATCGCGCAGGAAGGCCAGATCCCGGTACACGGTGGCTCTGGAACAGCTCAACTCCTCTTGCAGCCGTGCCACCGTGACCGGATAGCGGGCCGACTTGAGAAGACGATGCAGCGCGTTGATACGTTCATAGCGGTCCATGAGCCCGATTATGTCCGAGTCCGCGCTGCAATGGAGCAGCGGCCCTGGCCGGACAATCTTCAACCGCGACTAAAGCGCCGCGCCGCACTGAACCGGGGGGTAGCAGGGCTTCCGGTATCATCAAACCGTCCGTTTTCCCCCCTTGTGCCCCGGAGACTGCTTGATGTCCCTGCGTGTTTCACTGATTTTCCCGCTGCTGCTGTGTGCTCCGCTGGCCTGGGCCGACAGCGGCTCCGATCCTGCCGCGATGAGCTCTCCCTGGAGTGGCAGTGGCGGTGAACTGGGCTTCGCCTCGGCCCACGGCAACAGCAGCACCGAAAGCTTCAACGGCCGCCTGAAGCTGCGTTACAGCGATGACGACTGGGTCCACAGCATGGACCTGTTCGGCCTGCGTTCCAGCGCCGAATACACCGTCACCGCCGACGACGGCAGCACCTCGCGCAAGCGCCAGACCACCTCCAACCGCTACACCGCCGGTGCCGGCAGCGCGCTGCAACTGGGCGAGCACCGCCAGCTGACCGCGACGGTGCGCTATGAAAATGACGATTTCGCCACCTACGACCGCCAGGGCAGCTTCGGTCTGGGTTACGGCACGCGCCTGATCGATGCCGAGCGGGTGACGCTGGATACGCAGATCGGCCCGGGTGTGCGCCGCTCGCACAATTCGGAAACCGACGAGAACCGCACCGACCTGATCGGCCGTGGCCTGTTCGACCTGAAATATTCCATCACCGACAACACCGATCTGGTCAACACCCTGCTGGTGGAATCAGGCTCGTACAACACCTTCGCGCAGAACGACTTCGGTGTGTCGGTGAGCATGAACAAGCATTTTGCGCTGAAAGCCGGCTGGCAGGCCCGCCACAACAGCGACGTGGCCGAGGACAAGCGCAAGACCGATACGCTGACCACGATGAACGTGGTGTACAGCTTCAAATAAGCGAGCACGTTCACCATACAAAAAAGCCGGCGCGAGCCGGCTTTTTTGTGTCCATGCAACCGGGCGCTTCTGCAACGGACGGACCCGCCCCTACGGTCGTGGCTCAGCGCAGCAGTCGG
>NZ_BAZI01000312.1 GCF_001310775.1 Stenotrophomonas pictorum JCM 9942 | reverse complement strand
GGCCGAACCCGGTGCCGAGGCGGTGCCGCCGGGCATTTTCCGCGCCTACGATATCCGCGGCGTGCTGGGCAGCGAACTCAATGCCACGGTCGCCACACTGATCGGCCAGGCCATCGGCAGTGCGATGCAGGCGCAGGGCCTGCGTGATGTGGTGGTCGGCCGCGATGGCCGGCTGTCCGGGCCGGAACTGGCCGACAGCCTGATCCAGGGCCTGCGCCTTGCCGGCTGCGATGTCATCGACATCGGCCTGGCGCCGACGCCGGTGGTGTATTTCGCCAGCTACCACCTGCGCGCCGGCAGCTGCGTGGCGGTGACCGGCAGCCACAATCCGCCGGATTACAACGGTTTCAAGATCGTGATCGGTGGTGAAACGCTGTCCGGTGCCGCCATCACCGACCTGTACACGCGTATCCAGGAAGGCCGTCTGCAACGTGCCGATACGCTTGGCGGGCTGCAGCAGCGCGAGGTGATCGACGAGTACATCCTGCGCATCGCCGACGACGTGCAGCTGGACCGTCCGCTCAAGGTGGTGGCCGATGCCGGCAACGGGGTGGCCGGGGCGGTGGCGCCGCAGCTGCTGGAAGCCATCGGTGCCGATGTCATTCCGCTGTACTGCGATGTCGATGGCAGCTTCCCCAACCACCACCCGGATCCGAGCGAACCGGACAATCTGGAAGACCTGATCCAGACGGTGAAGCGCTTCGACGCCGATATCGGCGTGGCCTTCGATGGCGATGGCGACCGCCTGGGCGTGGTGACCAGGGATGGCAAGGTGATCTACGCCGACCGTCTGCTGATGCTGTTCGCCGCCGATGTGCTGATGCGCAATCCCGGCGCGATGGTGATCTACGACGTGAAGTGCACCGGCAAGCTGTCGGACTACATCCTGCGCCATGGCGGCAGCCCGATGATGTGGAAGACCGGGCACTCGCTGGTCAAGGCCAAGATGCGTGAGACCGATGCCGAGCTGGCCGGCGAGATGAGCGGCCACTTCTTCTTCAAGGAGCGCTGGTACGGCTTTGACGACGGCCTGTACGCGATGGCGCGATTGCTGGAAATCCTCGCCCAGCGTGAAGAGGACCCGGCCGAGGTGTTGAATGCGCTGCCCGATGCGGTCTCCACGCCGGAGCTGAAAGTGGCGGTGGAGGCGGGCACCCAGCACGCGCAGGTGGCATTGATCGCCGCCGCGGTGCAGGCCCAGGCGCAGGTCGAAGGCTCGCCCTTCGCCGGTGCGCGCCTGGCCACCATCGACGGCCTGCGGGTGGATTTCAACGACGGCTGGGGCCTGGTGCGCGCCTCCAACACCACGCCGGTGCTGGTGCTGCGCTTTGAGGCCAACGACGAGGCTGGACTGAAACGCATCCAGGAGCTGTTCCGCGAGCAGTTGCTGCAGGTGTTGCCGGCGGGCACCGACCTGCCGTTCTGAGCGCCGTCCCCGGCTGAAAACCGGGGCCGTCCGCGGACAACGCGGGCGCCTTGTCAGTTGCCGGCAAAGCGCAGGCCGACACCGGGCTCGGTGAACACATAGCGCGACTGCAGGGCCGAGTCGCCCAGTTTGTGCCGCAGCCGTCCCACCAGGATGCGCAGGTAATGGGTGTCATGCCGATGCGTCGGCCCCCAGATCTCCTGCAGGATCTGCGGTTGCGTCACCACCCGTCCGTAGTTGCGCAGCAGCAGGGCGAGCAGGGCGTACTCCTTGCGGGTCAGGGCGATCCCATCACCGTCCACACGCACCGCGCGCCGGGCCAGGTCGATATGCAGGTGGCCATCGTCGAACACCGGCACCTGGCCTTCGCTGTCGGTGCTGCGGCTGCGCAGCAGCGCCCGCACCCGTGCCATCAGCTCCCGGGTGCCGAACGGTTTGGTCACGTAGTCATTGGCGCCGTTGTCCAGGGCGCGCACTTTCTCGGCTTCGCCGGCCCGCACGCTGAGCATGATCACCGGCACCAGGCTCCATTGCCGCAGCTCGGCCAGCACCTCGTGGCCTTCCATGTCGGGCAGGCCGATATCCAGCACCACCAGGTCGGCGCCGTCCTCGGCCAGCTGTCGCAGGCCATCGGCAGCGGTGGCGGCCTGGGCCACCGCATAGCCCTGCGTACGCAGGGAAATGTCGAGGAAGCGGCGGATCTGCACTTCATCGTCGATCACCAGCACCCGCGCTGGTGGAATGGCCGGGGCGCTATTCATCTTCGTGCGGGCCGGAGGGTGCCGGCTGGAGCTGGGGTAGAGTCATGCGGATCAGCGTACCGCGTCCACCCGGACCGGCCAGTGCCTCCACGCGGCCGCCGTGGGCGCCGATCATGCCTGGCAGATGGTCAGGCCCAGGCCGGTGCCCTGGCGGCCACGGTCACCCCGCTCCACGCTGTAGAACATGTCGAAGATGCGCGAGCGCTCGGCATCGGGGATGCCCGGGCCTTCGTCGATCACCTCGATGCACAGTTCGCCATCGCGCTGGCGGGCACGCACTTCCACCGGAACGCCCGGCGGCGAGAACCTGGCCGCGTTCTCCATCACGTTGAACACCGCCTGTTCGACCAGCGCCGGGTGCACCCAGATCGGCGCCAGCGCGGCCGGAATGTCCAGCTGCAGGCGCACCTCGGGTTGATAGCGCTGCAGGCGCCGCGCGGCCGAGCCGATCAGTTCGTCCACGCCGATCCAGTCGCGGTTGAGCTTGAGCCCGTCGTGGCCGAGCCGGGTCATGTCGAGCAGGTTCTGGATGTAGCGGTCCAGCCGTTCGCCCTCGACCACGATGGTGTCGAGCAGGGTGCGGCGGTCGCCGGCATCCATCGCATCGGCGTAGTTGGACAGGCTGTCGGCCGAGCCGATCATCGCCGCCAACGGCGAGCGCAGGTCATGCGACACCGAGGACAGCAGGGCCGAGCGCAGGCGTTCGGTTTCGTTGTGCAGATGCGCTGTTTCCAGGTCGGCGACCAGCCGCGTGCGCAGGGCGGCCTGGGCGATGTCGTCGGCCATCGCCTGCACCAGCTGGCGTTGCTCGGGGGCAAGCGTGAGTGCTGATGATCAAAGCGCAGGCCGGCCACGCCTATCGCCCGCGCCTCGCCGTCGAGCAAGGGCAGGAACCA
>NZ_BAZI01000311.1 GCF_001310775.1 Stenotrophomonas pictorum JCM 9942 | reverse complement strand
CCGCCAGCCGCGACCGCCACGCAGGACACGGTGGCCCCGTGGCAGAGCAGCGGCGCCGCGCAGACAGCCACGCCGGATACCGGTATCGCCACGGCACCCGCGTTTCCCCGCCGTCCGGCCAAACCGGCCGCCGCCACACAGCTGAGCCTGCAGCAGATGGACCAGCAGCTTGCACAGAACGAAGCCCAGGCACAGGCATTGCTGCGCCAGCTCGATACGGCCGCTGCCACGGGCTCATTGCCAGCCAACGTCAATATCGAAGCGGCACGCGCCAACATCCAGATCGCGTTGCAGGCGCAACGGCTCGGCCGCGAGATGGCCATGCTGATCCAGCAGCCCGACTCGCCGCAGCGGCAGGCACGCATCTCCCAGGTCAGTGACGAGCTGGGCCGCCTGCGGGCCCAGTTGCGCTATGACATCTCCAGTGCGGCATCCGCGGCACCGGCCCCGGCGGCCCCCCGCTGATATGGCTTTGCCGCGCCGCCAACGGGGATTCAACCTGGTCGAGCTGTCGGTGGTCACCGGCATCATCGGCCTGCTGAGCGCGCTGGGCGTGGGCGCCTTCGAGCTGTACGGGCAATCGCGTGACCACGCCCGCGCGCAGGCGGAGCTGGCCGAAGCACGCAATGCGCTGCGTGCCTTCCTCGTGCGCAATAAACGGCTGCCCTGTCCGGACAGCAGCGAGGCCGCCGGCAGCAGCCATCTCGGCCGCGAAACCCCGGGCACGGGCACCGCCGTTGCAAGCTGCCCGGCGGCACTGCGTGTGGGCTGGCTGCCGTACGAATCGCTGGGCCTGAGCCTGCCACCGCTCGAACAACGGCTGCGTTATGCCGTCTACCGGAAAGCCGGCACCGACCTGACCCGCCCGCTCCCCCGGTCCGCCGAATTCACCGATCAGGATGGCACCGCAGGCCTGTTGGCCACGCTGGCCGACGTGACGGCTCAACCCGGATCAACCGGCCAGCCGTACTACAAGGTCCCCGCTGGCACGGCCTTCTATCCGGCCGATCCCGCCGGCGCGACTCCGGCCTGCGACGAGGCCGGCGACACCGTCAATCCTGCATTCGCACTGGTAGCCCCCGGCCGCGACAGGGACGGCGACAGCGCCAGCCCGCATCCGCGCTTCGATACCGTCAACAACGGCTTTGCCTCGGGAAGTTCCCTGTGCATGGCCAATCCCGACCGCCCTTCCAGTTTCCGCCATGACGACCTGGTGCTGGCCGAAAGCGCCGGAACCCTGCTCGGCTGGCTGACCGCCCTTGAACGCTGAGCTCACCACCCCGTCTTCTCCGAGGTTCATCCCATGACGCATCTGTCCCGCTCCACGACGCCCACATCGCCACAGACCATGCCGTTACCCCGCCTGCTGGTGGCCGGCATCGGCAGCCTGCTGCTGGGCGCCTGCGCCAACATGCCTCCGCGCAGCGTGCAGGACCTGCCGCCGGTCGAACACAAGGCCCTGGAGAAGACGGGCACGGCAATCGCCGATGAGTCGGCCAAGCTGCTCCAGGCGCAGGACCGCCGTTTGGAAAGCATCGAGCGCAAGGCCCCGCTCGGCACCGTCACCACGCCGCTGGCGCCGGCCTACGACCCGCTGGAGCACAGCGTGGTCAGCATCAGCATGTTCGATGCCGACGTCGGCCAGCTGCTGTGGGCGCTGGCCGGCGAGTTGAAGATGAACCTCATCGTCGACCCCAAGGTGCTCGAGCAGAAACAGCGCTCCAGCCTGCACCTGAGCAATGTTTCGGCACGCGAGGTGTTCAACCACATCCTGGAAGCGTTCGACCTGCATGGCGAACTGCGCGGCGGGGCACTGGTCGTCAGCCAGACCAAGGAGCGCATCTTCAACGTGGACATGCTCAATTCGGTCACGTCACTGGACCTGGCCACCGGTGGCGACGTGTTCGGTGCCGGCATGGCCGGCGAAGGCGGGGGGCAGTCACTGCGCGGTGCACTGTCGATGATCGGCACGGTCGGCAAGGAAAGCGACCCGTACAAGCAGCTCGGCGCGGCATTGGATGTCATCCTGGAGATCGAGAAGGCCAAGCAGAACACCGCACCGACCACGCCCGACGCGCCCAAGCCGGCCGCGGTTGCCAGCTACAACCTGGATCCGAACAGCGGCACCCTGTTCGTGCGCGGTCGCCCCTCGCAGATCCGTGCGGTGGAGGAGCTGGTCGAGCACAACAAGAAGAAGCTGCGCCGCCAGGTGCTGGTCGAAGCCCAGATCCTGGATGTGTCGCTCAACGACAACAGCAATTTCGGGGTGGACTGGAACCTGCTGCGTGATCGCGTTGCCGGCATCTATGCCGACACGCCGGCAACGATTCTGCCGGCCGCCGATTCCGTCCTCGGCTATGACGGCCTGACCCGTCTGAACGAGCAGGCACGCACGATCACGTTCCCCAACCAGACCCTGGGCTCCGCCCTGGGACGCGCGATGGGGCTGAGCTATATGGGCGACACGTTCTCGGCGGCGGTCAACGTGCTGCGCGGCTTCGGCAACGTCAAGGTGCTGTCCAACCCGAGTGTGCGTGTGCGCAACGGCAGTCCGGCCTACCTGAGTGTGGGCACCAACATCCGCTATGTCACCAAATCCACCAGCAACTTCTCCAACACTGGCGGCGGTGCTTCCAACCAGTCCACCGACATCCAGACCGATTCACTATTCTCCGGCGTGGTGATCGGCGTGGCGCCGATGATCCACGACAACGGTACCGTCGAGTTGCTGGTGCATCCGATGCAGACCGAGGTCGATACCGCCAGCCTGGCGCTGAAGGAATTCCCGAACGGCAATGCGGTCACCCTGCCGCAGGTCAACGTCAAGGGCATCACCACCACCCTCAACCTGCGCGACGGCGACACGGTGATGCTCGGCGGGCTGATCGACCAGAACGCGTCCCTGGATGATCGTGGCGTGCCCGGTCTGTCCGACGTGCCGGTGTTCGGCCGCATGTTCGGTTCCCGCGCCAAGCGCCACACCACCCGCGAGCTGGTGCTGGTGCTGAGGGTGAAAGTGCTGTGAGCCTGATCTACGACGCACTGCGGCAGAGCAACGCCCTGCCCGCGCCGATCTTCGCCCGCGGCCGTACCTGCCGCG